>CACXDP010000194.1 GCA_902766445.1 uncultured Coriobacteriaceae bacterium | reverse complement strand
GTGATCGCAACGCTCGCAAGGCTCGTCCTGGCGGCGAGGCGAAGGTGGCAGGAACATAAGCGCGAATGATGGATGGTGTTGGGAGATGAAAGGATGGGTCCGGTTGCAGCCGGACCCACTTAATCGTATGCACCGCGCCGCCCGTGGCTAGTTGATTGGGAGCGGGCTTTGCTGGCACAGCTAGAGTATACCCGTTGTCCCGCCCGGGGCAACAGGCTTTTTGCTGCCCGGGGAACTCCCCTCTGCGCATTTGCGTAAAGGGGAGTTCCCCAAACAGTACACCAGCTGGAACATAAGCGCGAATGATGGATGGTGTTGGGAGATTAAGGGAAAGCCCGTCGGCAACCGGGCTCCCTTAAACGTTCGTACCGCGCCGCCCGTACCCTGTATCGACCTGCAGGATTTGCTGGTACACCCAGAGTATACCAGTTGTCCCGTCCGAGGCAACGGTTTTCTTCTTGTGCATATAGCGGATATGATTCGGACGTCTCGCTGAGCCGAGGGAGGGAAGGCCTTCAGTGTCGTGTCATCTCTTGAGAGGTGGCGCGCTACTTGCTGATGTCTTGGTACTCGATGTCGTAGACGAGCTCGGAGAGTGTCATGTCGAAGCCGCCGGCAATCTTCATCATGTTGTCGAACGCGATGTTGCGCCTGCCGTGCTCCACGTCGATGAGGTAGGTGCGGTTGATGCCGACCATCTGCGCGAACTGACGTTGCATCAGCCGAGGAAGCAGTTCTCGTGGTGCCACTCGAGGTATTCGCGTGCTGGTCGAAGAATTCGCTGCTCGGGCACGACTGCGAGACGCTTTCCGTGGTAGGGGTAGTAGTCTTTTCCGTTGCCGAAGTCGTCGTGCAGCCGATCTGAGACCACGACGCGCAGGTCGTCATCGATGGTGACGTAGCCCGCGTCGAAGAGAGCGTGCAAGTCTGATCTGAGCAGAAGGCCGTTGTTAACAGCATTTGGACCGTCTGCTGAGAAGGACTTGATGTGCGCGGCCTGTAGGACCGGGACTGTGCGCTCGCCAGTGATGGCGCACCGTCGCTGGTAAGCGTCAGCCACGAGCGTGCGGAATGCCCCTTGGCCTATGCGGTGCTTGGACTGGGACAGCACGAAGCCTGCGCGTGCTTCGGGAATAGCTACGGCTGCATCGTCGGCAATCGTGGCGTTTCGTAGCCGTGCGGAGACTTGTTCTACGAGCTGAGCCGCCTCTTGTCCGCGGAATGACTTGCCCGACACGATTGCTCGGCTCCATTGGTCTGAAATGTCAATCCAGTCTCGCTCGTCAAGATAGAACACATCTGTCAAGATAATGCACGTTATGCTGGCGTTGAGGTCTCGCTTACCGTCCTTTCCCTTGTAATGCCAGATGATCTCACTGAGTTCGGCGAGATTGTTGACGCCGTTCTCCGTACCGAACGCACGCCAAGCCCAGTCGATTGAGGTAACGGTTGCGTTTACGAAGAAGCCTCCGCCGGCAATCTTGCCACCTTGTGCCGCTTTGAGCTTGAAGAGAAACAGGTCTCCTTCTTGTATTGCCTTGAAAGAGACGCCACTTGGCTTCCAGAAGTTGACCTCGGCCATGTTGTGATCGCGCAGGTATCGATACCAGTTCCAGTCGGTGAGTCCAACGTACGCGTTCATGAGCATGCCTTCCATGAGCTTTTGTAACACCTATGCTAAACGTATGGCCGCTGGAAGCCGAAAGGGTTTCGGCAGACGATGCGTGGAAAGCATGATTCTGCCGTGCTTAATGCAGGACCCGTGCCATCGGGAAGCTCTTCCAGTTGCGATGTGCGAGCGATTGTGCTGTTCATTCAGGTTGACCTTCGCTCGCGCCTGCCTATGAGTCATTTGGGCAAAACCGCGTCCATGCTATCGTGATTTCTGCTACGAGCCAAGCAGTCGAGGAGTTGTTCACTTGGGCAAGTATCTACTATCTTTCACGGCATGTCCCATGCGCAGGCCGGAGTGCGTCACCATCGCGCACTCCTATTTGGAACTCGGTGACTGGAAGACCGTTCGCGCGGTCATCAACGATGACGATATCCTTATGATTCGCTCTCTATCGTCGCGTAAGCGCATTGGGCTTGAGCTGTGCAAGCGGTTGCAGACTCTCACGACAAACGAACTTGAGTCTCTGGCAAGCTGCGATGACTCCGTATCGGAGGCAACCCTCTGCTGGATCGCTATTTGCCGCACCTATGAATTCATAAGGGACTTCCTCGATGACGTCGTCTCCGTACGTTGGGCAGAGGGGCTAGGCAATGTGACACAAGGAGCGTATGAGAGTTTCTTCGCAGACTCAACCGGAGTCCATCCGGAGCTCGACTCACTCGCAGAAGGTACGCGCACCCGCCTGCGCAACCAGCTGTTCCAGATGCTGCGAGAGGCAGGCATCACGGACTCGAAGGACGACCTCGTCCCGTACCTCGTGCCCTTCTCGCTCATGGGCCACATCGCCCATGAGGAGCGGCGCTTCTTCCCGACGGCGACATTCGTGGAGTAGGACATGGCGAGGCAGGCAGGCATATCATCATCCAAAAGCCACATCCTCAAGGTGCTCGGCAGTCCGGAGGTCATCCGCAGCGACCGGTCCATGAGCCGCTCGACCGCCATCATCGTGCCGTATGACCCATCCGAGGAGGACGAGGCGAACGAGCTGGTCGACGTCCTCGTGGCCGACCTCCGCGCACAGGGCCACACGGTGGCAGTCGCCAACCTCTACGACATCGTGCTGGACATCCTCGACGAGGACGACCTCTACGAGGAGAAGGTGGAGCTCGAGCGCACGCACGGCAAGGCAAGACTCAAGAGCGAGCTGAAGGACGCCGCCGACGTAGAGCTCGACATACTCCCCGCGATCGAGGACATCATAAAGGATCGGCATCCGAGGCTGCTATTCCTCACGGGGGTCGGGGCGTGCTACCCCTTCCTCCGGACCCACCAGCTTCTCGACATCCTCGACGAGAACGTGACCGTGCCCGTCGTGGTGTTCTATCCCGGCACATACCGCCGCCGCGCTGACGGCTCGGTGCCGCTCGATATTCTGGGGCTTCCCCAGAGCCAGGGAGGCGGCCCCTTCTATCAGGGCCGCAACGTCTTCGACATGTAGTTAGGATCTTGCCATGAAGTTCCAAGACATCTTCGCGCGACCCGTAGAGCGCCACCTGGACGGCGTCATTAAGACCGACCAGAAGACCTGGGTGGCACAGGAGCTTGACGAGTACGTGCTCACCCCGGAGATCAAGCGCAGCCTCCAGAGATTCTGCGACGATTACAACGAGGTTCACTCCGAGGGCAACGGTGCTTGGATATCGGGCTTCTACGGCTCGGGCAAGTCTCACCTGCTCAAGATGCTCTCTTACATGCTGGAGAACCCAACGGTGTCCGACCCTATGACTGGGGAGGAGAAGCGTGCGCTTGACTACGTGCTGCCGAAGCTTGAAAAGGGAAGCTGGCTTGAAGGCTCACTGAAAAAGGCTTGCAGACAGCCCTCAAAATCCGTCCTCTTCAACATCGGCGCGAAGGCTGACACCGGCAACACCCGCGACGCCCTGCTCTCCGCATTCATCAAGGTGCTCAACGAGACCTGCGGTTACTATGCCGGCACGCAGGCGCACATCGCCCAGTTCGAGCGCGAGCTGGACCGCATCGGCCTGTACCAGCGCTTCGTGGACGAGTTCCAGGCGGAGACCGGCAAGCGCTGGGAGGGCGTGCGCCGCAAGCGCGCCACGTCCATGGCTGGGGCCATCACGCGCGTCTATGACCGCGTGACCGGCAACCCCGAGGGCACCCACACCGACATCCTGGAGAGCTACGCGCGCGGCTACCATCCCAGCCACGAGGACTTCGCCGACTGGTGCGCTGAGTACATCGAGCGCCGCTCGGAGGACGAACCGGGCTTCCGACTCAACTTCTTCGTGGATGAAGTCGGCCAGTTCATCGGGGCCAACGACGACCTGCTGTTCAGCCTCCAGAACATCGCGGAGCTTCTGAACACGAAGTGCCACGGGCGCGCGTGGGTCGTGGTCGTCTCGCAGGAAAACGGCGAGGACATCATCGGCGACTTCCGCAGCAGCGGGTCGGCGAAGGACTTCACCAAGATCCAGGCTCGCTTCAAGGTCAAGATAAAGATCCCCTCCAACGACGCCAACGCCGTCGTGCGCGATCGCCTCCTGGAGAAGGCGCAAAGCGCGCTCGGTCCCATCGACTGCCTCTACGAGCGCTACCACGGCGACTTCAAGGTGCTCTTCGACTTCCCGAACGGGGCGACCCACTACAGCCTCTACCAGGGCGAGGGGGACTTCGAGGCCTACTACCCGATGGTGCCCTACCAGTTCCCGCTCTTCCACCTCGCGCTCACGGGGCTCTCGGACTACAGCATGTTCACGGGAGAGTACCAGTCCACGGGAGCCCGTAACATGCTGGCAGCGACGCGCAACGCCCTCATCGCCGCCAAGGACACGGGCGAGGTGGCGAACGGCGACCTCATTCCCTTCGACGCGCTCTTCGAGGGCCTGCGCGCGGAGCTGAAGAGCGAGGCGTTCGAGGCCATCAGCACGGCCGAGGACCACTTCGCCGACGACGGTCTCGGCGTCCGAATCCTCAAGTGCCTGCTGCTGGTGAAGTACAACGACAACTTCGTAGCGACTCCGCAGAACCTGCGCGTGCTCCTCTACCAGAGCTTCTTGGAGGATGCTGTGGAGCTCGAGGAGCGCATCTCCGACACGCTGCGACGCCTTGAGGCGGAGAACTACGTTGGGCGCCTCGAGGGAGAGTCCTACGAGTACCTGACGAAGATGGAGAAGGACATCGAGACCGAGATCAAGCGCGAGCCTGTCACCTACACGGACATCCGCAAGAAGATTGGCGAGGTATTCACCAAGGAGATCGTGCACCAGACCAAGGTGACCTACACTAACGTGGACTTCTCAAGCACCTACGCCTACGACGTGCGTGTGGATGGCTTCTCGGTGGGTTCCAGCCGAAACGCCCTCAGCCTCAACATCCTGACGGACCTCTACGACGCCGGGCGGCAGTCCTATGTGATGGCGGCGGGCATCCGCGAGCTTGTCTGCGCCCTGCCCGCCAGCCCGAGGCTCATCTCCGAGGTGCGCCTGTGGCTCCAGACCAACAGCTGGGTGAGCCGTAACCTCACGGGCGAGGTGCGCCGCGTCGAGAAGGCGAAGACGAAGGCGGTCACCAACTCCTCGCGCTGGGACGACATCAAGGCGCTTATGCGCACGCTCGTTGTGGGTGCCGACTGGGCGACGTGCCTCACCGACATTAGCAACGACGTGCGCGGCTCCGGGGCAAACGACCGCGTGGACGCCGCCGTACGCATCATGGTGTCAAAGTCCTACCCGATGCTGAGCCTCCTCACAGGACGATACGACAGCAAGTCCATCTACAAGACGGCAACGGGCAGCAAGCTCATGCCGGGAGAGTCCATGCCGGCCTTCGTCACCGAGGTGTACGACGAGATGCTGCGCGTCCGCGAGGTGTCCGACCGCTGCACCGTCGGTGGCTCGGGCTCGAACTCGCTGGAATCGCGCCTCGGCGGCGGGCAGCACGGATGGCCCCGCGAGGCGGTGCACCAGGCCGTGGCCATGCTCGCGTGCAACGGACGCATCGAGTGCCTGCGCAACGACAACCCCCTTGAGGGTGCCAATCTCGGGCGCGACCTCAGCCAAGGCAGGGCGCTCGCGGAGGTGGTCGTTCAGCCGGCACGCGTGATTGACGCACGCACCCTCGACGCATTGCGCGACGCGCACAAGGAGATCTGCGGCACCACCACGAACGAGGACGACGCGCGCGTCATCGTGGACGCCGTGCGCAAGGACCTCGCGGAGAAGCTGACCTCCTTCTCGCAGGTGGCAGGACGGGCGCACTCGTTCCCGTTCTCAGGAGAGTACGAGGACCTGCTCGCGAAGCTCAGGGTCTATGCCGCATACGGCAACAAGGACCTCATCGAGAGGCTTGCCACCGAGTACCCCTCCATCGTGGACGTGATCGACGGCCTGCGCGAGATGTCGGGCTTCGTCAACGGCAGGCAGGGTGAGCTCTACCTCAAGGCGGTAGACTTCCTGAGGACGCAGGACGCCAATATCGCTAGCTGCCGCAGCGCGGCCAGGCCCGCCTCTACGATGCGCGAGATACTCGGCGACCCCAAGTGCTACAGGAGTGGGAGGATCCCGGAGCTCCGACGCCTGACCCGCGAGATCGAGGGTGAGATCAAGAAGGAGCTTGCCGAGGCCAAGTCCGAGGCACGGGAGGACCTCGACGCCTTCGTCACGAACTTCCGTTCGCAGGACTACGCGAGCGCCACCGACGAGCAGAAGGCCGCTGCGGACGCAATCATCAATGGGTGTTATGACGAGATAGAGGCCACCACCCAGATTCAGGTTGCATCGGGGTTGGTCGACTCCTTCAAGAAGCGCCGCTCATCGGAGCTATTT
>CACXDP010000193.1 GCA_902766445.1 uncultured Coriobacteriaceae bacterium | reverse complement strand
GGCATGTGCTGGAACATCATGAAGAATGCTGACAGCATCCTCTTGCGCTGCTCTATGCCCATGCCCCGGTAGTCGTCATGGCCGTTCATCAGCGGAGACGCGTGCAGGGGGACGTCCGGTAGGCCCTTCTGCCTGAGGGCGGCCTCGTAGAGGGCGATGGGACCGGATATGTCCTTCGCCTGGTCGTGGAAGACGAGGGTGACAAGGTAGTACCGCGAGTCCTCGGACCCGCTCTCATCGACCATCACGCTGAGCTCCAGCGGCATCAAACCACCCCTCCATACAAAAGAAGCCGGGAGACAACTCCCGGCACTCGGAAGCCTTCCCCAGAGGGGACGACCAATTACTTTATACCCAATTTCGGCGGTCAGCGCAAGGGCGGCCTGCGCAAAGGAGAAATGCGGCGGGGAAATAGTCCCCGCCCGAGGGTGGGCGTGCATTACGGCAAACCCAGTGACTACATCATACCCCATTCCGGCAGCGCCGAAACGTTCCTGCGGCAAATAGCTGGCGGCATTACGCGGCCCCCTGAGCCTCGGCTCGGTAGCCGCGCACGGTGGAGGGCTCGATGGTGCCGGACTCCTGCTTGTAGTCCACGAAGCGCTCCATGAACTCCGCGAGCGTGAGGCTGCTGGCGAGCGCGCCTCCCCTGCGCTCCAGGTCGAGGATCAGCTCGTCGCGCCTGCGCTTGGCCTGCCTCTCCGTCTTCGCCTCGATGGTGTGGAAGGTCCTGACCGTCTCCCCGGTCATGGGGTTGGCGTGGGAGAGGGTGACCTCCCACTTGACGGTCCCGCGCCTGCGGCGCATCCCCCTGGACGTGTACCTGACCTCTGACATGCTCGTCTCCCGTCGACGATTCGGACGCCCTTGCGCCCTTCCCTCGATCACCTGACCGACATGTTGACCGACAACATGACCGACAAATGACCGCCAACGGGATGTCGGAAGCGCTGAAAAACGTGACGACCCATGGAAGCATGGGTTAGAATGTCCGCAGTTTCTGCGCGTAAAAGGCCTGCGGGCAGAAGCACGGACACCCTGGGGAAGGGCTGAACACGCCTCTGGGTCACTCATAACCCGGAGGTCGTAGGTTCAAATCCAGCTCCGGGCCTCGCCCTACCAACTACTCGCGAGCTCTTCGGGGTCCGCCTTTATATTCGGAAAACCTGATTGGTTGGAACGTGTTCGGATTCCTGCTCCTCGACCCGGCTGCGGTGCGCCAACGAAACATGCTTCGTTCGGGCGTACCCGTTTGAGCTTTCCGCCAGTCGCAAGTGTCGCGGGAAGAGTGCCGAGCCCCAAGCGGCCATCACCCGCACGTGACCCCAGCCCTTAATCACCAGACAAACGGGATGAGCCGCTTGGTCTTCTTCTTGTACCTCACATACGCCTCACCAAAGTCCCTTTCCAAACGCTTCTCCTCGAAGAGCATCTGAACGGACATGATCAGCGCGTAGGCAGCGTAGACGAGTGCGGAGCCCACACTCCAAAGGAGGACGACGACGCCGAGGTAGTAGATGAGGATTCCGAGCAGCATGGGATTGCGGCAGATGGCGTAGGGTCCATCGGTCATGAGCTCGCTGGTCCGCGGGGCGACCTCGTGGTTGAAGGCGTCCATGGGGTTCCCTTTTCCCACATTCCTCATGTGCACGATCGACCAGATGCTGAGGCCGAGGCCGATGACCGCCAGGGCAGCGAAAGCAGCGACCCTCGTCGCCGAGAACTCAAAAGGGCCTGAGGCAAGCCACATGATGGCGGGCACGCCCAAGACGAACAGCGCAAAGCCCATTAGGTATCCCACGGCATCTCTTCTGGCTTCCACCTTCGTCACCTGCCCCTTTGGAGAACCGACCGTAGTTTCGCAATTCTATAGCATCTGTGCGGCCGCGGTGCGTAACGCGGGCGAAACCCAGCCAGGACAGTGGGGACGGGGTCGTTTGTCCGGGGGACGCCCGGACAAACGACCCCGTCCCCACTGTCCCCCGGTCATCGGGCGGGGAAAAGAACGCGGAAGACGATTCTGCCTGCGTCGTCCTCGCTGACCTCGAGCTTGAGGTCGTTCTTCTCGGCAATCGCGCGCGCGATCGAGAGGCCGAGGCCGTAGCCAACCTTGCCTCCCGAGCGATCGCGCGATCGCTCTCCACGCACGAACCGGTCGAAGAGCGTCGGGAGCTCTCGCGACTCGACGTCGTGCGCCCAGTCGTTGCGCGTTGCAAACACGGCGGTGCGGCCAGCCTTCGTCACCTCCACCAGAATCGTCCCGTCGCCCGTCGCATATTTGATGGCGTTGTCAACGAGGATCTGCATGAGCTGCCGTATGGCAGGCTCGTCGCCCCTCACGTGCACGTCCTCTTCAATCGATGACACGAGCTTCTTGCCTTGTGCGATGGCAATCTGCGAGAAGGTCTGGATGCACTCGAATGCGGTGTCGCTCAGTGATACGTCGCAGAGCACGACGTCGTCCTCCTGCTCCTCCATCTTTGAGAGGACGATCAGGTCGTTGACGAGCTGCCTCATGTTGCTGACCTGGCGGTTCGTGCTGTCAATCCACTCCTGCTCCTCGGGCTGGTCCGCAAGGTCCAGCTCCAGGATGTCCATGTTGGTCGCTATGACGGAGAGGGGAGTCTTGAGCTCGTGCCCGGCGTCCGCGACGAATTGCTTCTGCTTTCGCGCGCTTTCCTCCAGAGGTCGCACGATGAGGTCGGAGAGGCGAACCATACAGAGCGAGGCGATGACAAACGCGCATCCGCCCACGATAAGCCCGACCATAAGCAGCTGTCGCAAGGCCTCTAGGTCTGTTGTGCAGTCGAGGAAAAAGACCCTTCTTTGAGCGGTGGACTCGTCGACCAAAAACTTGTAGTCATCCAGATACCCCTCCGGCTTTCCCAAACCGAGGGCGCTCTGGGTGAGGTGAAGGGCGTACTCATCAGTAAGCTCGCCATCTCCCCGGCTCTTTACGTACACGCTGCCGTCCTCGGCCACAAGCACGCAGAAAAAGCGACTGCCGTACTGTGTGCGCGCGGATTTGCGCCCACCGTGCTCCATGTGCTTCAAAGCATCGAGCTCAGAGTCCGGCGCCTGCACGCCACCCTCGACATCCTGCTTGAGGAGCTGCTGGTCGCTCCCGCCTCCTTGGAATCGCTGGTCGGCGTCGAAGCCCGTGCCGCTCTCGCTTGCGATTTCAGCGAGCGCTCGGTGAAGATTTGCGTCGACCTGCAGGTAGTGCGCATAGTTTATGGCAGATATCAAGACGAGAAGCGACAAGAACACCGCCACAATCGATACGAGGACGATCTTTCGCCTCAGCCGCTTGATTACGGAGTCGCTCATGACTCTTTCCCGTACGAAAGGAGGTATCCGGCATTGCGTACGACGCGAATCTTGACCTTGGAGCCTATCTTCGCGAGGTTCTTGCGCAGATAGGAGATGTTGGTAAACACCACGTTGATCTCCGCCTCGGAATCCCATCCCCATATGTGGGACATGAATTCGTCGGCACTCACGATCTTGCTGGGGTTGCGCATGAGCATCTCCATGACTTGGAAGCATTTGTTCCCGAGGCGCGTGCTCTTTGTGCCGCAGGTCAGCTGGTAGGTCCCGCAATCCAGTTGCACGTCACCGAAGGAGACCACGTCCGGTGTGAAGGTTTCAGCCCGTCGAAGGAGCGCGCGTACGCGCGAGACCAGCTCCTTGCCCGCGAACGGTTTGGGCAGATAGTCGTCCGCCCCGCTGTCGAAGCCCGTGACGCGGTCGTCGAGCTCGCCCAGTGCGGTGAGCATCATCACGGGCAGCCCCATGCCTCGCGCTCTAATCTCCTTGAGCACCTCGAGGCCACTTAGGCCCGGCATCATGATGTCAAGAATGGCGGCGTCGTAGTCGCCGTTTATCAAATAGTTGAGAGCATCTCTTCCATTGCTTACCGCGTCCACGGTATAGCCACTTCGCTGGAGCAGTATGGTGACTCCCCGCACGATGTCTGGATCGTCTTCCGCAAAGAGCAGCTTCATCATGACTCCCTAGAACGTCTGCGCCAGGTCAAAGATATAGAACGCAATCATCCCAAAATAGCACACGAGGCGTAACCACCGAAGCATGCCGGGAATCTCCTTGTGCATGCGCGTGGTCAGGACTCCCGAGAGCAGCAAGACGAGCAACAGCGGCGAGACTATGCTGGCGCATGCGAAGGTTGCGCCGGTCACCACCGCAAAGCCCACGGGAAGTGTCACGCACAGTCCCGCCACGATGAGCAGGGGAGCGCACGGCGAGATGCCAAACCCAGCACCAGCCAAGAAGAGCGCCGGGATGTGAATGCCTCCCTCCACGGCCTCGCGCATCTTGTGGTGGTCGCGGCACTGCTCTCCGCATACTTTGTCGCCGCGCGCCTCCCGCATCCAGCCATACAGGAAATAGACACCCATGCCGATGATGAACAGGTCGAACGCGCGATTGACCCATCCTCCAGCAAACAGCTCGCCTTGCAAGAATCCCGACTGGCCAACGAGGGACGCCGTGAGACAGAGCGCGGCGACGCTTGCGATTTTGCCAAGGTAGAACGAGAGGAAGGCAATCATCGACTGCCGCGCGTTGCGTGCGTGCGTCATGACGTAGCCCGAGAGTAAAATCCCCGCGCCCGACCCACAACAGGTGCCGCAACCCAAGCCTACCGACGTCGCAACCGAGACGCCCTCCAACAACAGCGTGAGACCCATCTTTATCCCCTTTCGCATCCTATGAGCGCCGCGCCGATGGCCCCGTTGAACTGGGGGTGTGCGGCTACGTACACGTCCTGCATGAGCTCTTCCTCAAAGGCCTGGCGAAGCCCGACGTTCAATGCGCCTCCGCCGCTCATCAACACGTCGCCGCCCTTCTCTGACTTCCGCATCATCTTGATGATGCGCCGTGCCATGGACAGGTGCATGCCGGCGAGTATGTCGCGCCGGTCGTACTTGCGCGCGACGAGCGAGATTACCTCCGATTGCGCGAACACCACGCAGGTGGAGTTGATGTCGCACGGCTCGGTGCTCTGGAGTGACAAAGGCCCCACCTGATCGATGGTCGTCTCGAGAATCTGCGCGATGACCTCCATGAACTTGCCCGTCCCCGCAGCGCACTTGTCGTTCATCGAGAAGTTCTTCACGGTGTAGTTGGCGTCCAGATAGATGATCTTGCTGTCCTGTCCGCCTACGTCGACGATCATGCCCGGTCGCCATTGCGGT
>CACXDP010000192.1 GCA_902766445.1 uncultured Coriobacteriaceae bacterium | reverse complement strand
TGCAGACCAACATGGAGCGCGTCGAGGACGTGATGAGCTATCCCGTGGACGTACCGGAAGAGCCAACAAGTAGGGAAGGCTTGGAAACAACGGGTCAGGCGAAGCTTCGAGGGACAGTAGACCTTAAGGGCGTGACCTTTGGCTATTCGCCCATGGCACCGCCGCTCATCGAGAACTTCGACATGCACTTGAAGCCCGGACAGTGGGTGGCACTCGTGGGTGGCTCGGGCTGCGGGAAGTCGACCATAGCCAAGCTCGTGAGCGGCCTGTACCAGCCATGGTCGGGCGAAATCCATTTCGACGGAACACCAATTGCGGACATCCCACGCAACCTGCTTCGCGGTTCGCTCGCCGTTGTGGACCAGGACATCGTGACCTTCGACGACTCGGTGATCGACAATCTGCGCCTATGGGACAAGTCCATAGAGGATTTCGAGGTGTTCCTCGCCTGTCGCGACGCAGACATCCACGATGTAGTGGCAAAACGCGAGGGGGGCTATGGAGCCCGCATGCTGTCGGACGGGCGCAACTTCAGTGGTGGACAGCTTCAACGGCTTGAGATCGCCCGCGTGCTAGCGCAAGATCCCACCATCATCATTCTGGACGAGGCCACGAGCGCGCTCGACGCCCAGACCGAGGCCGAGGTCATACGGCACATACGCGATCGCGACATAACCTGCATCGTGATTGCTCACCGTCTATCGACCATACGCGACTGCGACGAGATCATCGTACTCGACGGCGGCAAGGTAGTGGAGCGCGGAACCCACGAAGAGCTACTGGCCAAGGGCGATGCCTACGCCGAACTCGTGAGGAGCGATTAGCATGGAGATGTTTGAGTCACAACTCGACGCGCGTTCCCGACTGGATGACGAAGCGCTTGAGCGCGCATACGCCATGCTCGCATCAAGCGTCACTGACCGGCCGCTCGTTCCGGTGTTTGACGTAGACGACCCAAGCAACCTAGATGCCGCTATTAAGGCGTGTCTGGCATACTGGGGCGTTATATCGGGAACGGCACCCGAAGGAGAAACTGATGCGGAAAAGCGCATTGAGCATCTTTGCCGCCCATCAGGTACCATGCACAGGCTGGTCAGGCTTGAGGGTGAGTGGCAAAGAAGCGCGTTTGGTCCCATGCTTGGACAACTCGACACGGGTGAGACAATCGCGCTATTACCGCACGGCGTCAGGGGTTATGTCTACACAGATCCAGCCACGGGCAAGAAGGTCGAGGTCACGACCAAAGTAGCCGCGCACATATGCGAGGACGCCATCATGTTTTATAAGCCGCTGCCGATGCGTTCCTGCGACATATGGGATCTCACGACCTTCATCTTTGGGACCTTCGACCGCAATGATTACATGTTAATTGTCTTTGCATCCATTTTTTCGACGGTCATAGGACTTATACCAGCCCAGGTAAACAAGCTCGCGTTTGGCACGGTCGTACCGTCACAAAACGAGGGAATGGTGCTGCCACTCGTATGTCTGCTCCTAGGCGTAGCGGTATCAACTACCCTCGTAAAGGCGTTCATGTCACTCGTCGTTGAGCGCGTTTCCACAAAACTGGACCTAATGGCCGAGGCAGCGGCATTCTCACGCATGCTCACACTGCCGTCATCCTTCTTTAAAGAATACGCATCGGGCGACCTGGGCAGTCGAGTCAGTGGGGTCACCACCCTAGTTCGCAGCATTTCATCGATACTTCTAAGCACAGGCCTCTCGTTGGTGTTGTCGCTGGCATATGTTGTGCAGATTTGGGCGTTCGCACCCGCGCTTGTAGTGCCGGCGCTTTTGGTAATCGTAATCCAAGCAGTACTGACGATTCTGTCCACTTTGGCGACCATACGCTACGCCCAGATGTCCATGGAGGCGTCAAACAAGCTGAGCGGCACGGTGACCGCACTTCTTAACGGCATCCAAAAGATTAAACTGGCAGGGGCAGAGGATCGTGCCTTTGCGCGCTGGGCGCGCGGCTACGCCAACTATGCAAGAAGCCAATACAACACGCCTACAATCGTACGTGCGCTTCCAGCTCTTTCGGGTTTGGTGAGCCTTTTGGGTGGTGTAGTCATATACTTCATGGCAGGCAGCTCCGGAACGAACGTGGATGATTACATGGCCTTTAACGTCGCGTACGGGCAGGTCGCAGGCGCCATCATGGCAGTGGTGGGCATGACGGGGCAAATTGCCCGAATCCGTCCCATGATGAAGCAGGTTGAACCTTTGCTCATGGCCGTACCCGAGGCGACCGAGGACAAACCAGCAGTGGAGAATCTGAGTGGCGGCATCGGAGTATCGGGCGTTTCTTTTCGTTACAGCGAAAGCTCACCCTATGTGCTCGAAGACCTTACGTTCTCCGTGCGTCCAGGCGAGTACGTGGCGCTGGTGGGCAGGTCCGGCTGCGGGAAGTCAACTATACTACGTCTCTTGCTGGGACTTGAGAAGCCCGAACGAGGGTCAATCCTGTATGGAACCTACGACGTCGAGCGAGTGGACCTACGCTCGCTGAGAAGCCACATTGGCGTGGTAATGCAGGACGGCAAGCTCTTTATGGGCAACGTTTTCTCCAACATCACCATATCAGCTCCCACCGCAACGCTAGAGGACGCTTGGCACGCCGCCGAGATCGCGGGCGTTGCGAACGACATACGCGAGATGCCTATGGGCATGCATACGATCATATCTGAAGGTGGGGGAGGTGTAAGCGGTGGGCAACGCCAACGCCTGATGATTGCAAGGGCCGTGTGCGGCAACAGGCGCATCCTCATGCTTGACGAGGCAACAAGCGCCCTCGACAACAAAACGCAAAAGCATGTCATAGACTCGCTTGACACCTTGAAGTGTACGCGGCTCGTCGTGGCACACCGCCTCTCAACCGTGCGCCACTGCGACCGTATTCTCGTGATCGATGGAGGCCGTGTGGCTGAGCAAGGTACTTACGAGGAGCTGATAGCGCGCGGTGGACTCTTCGCTCAGCTCGTCGCCCGACAGCGGTTGGATGCGTAGCGTTTCGCTTAGTGTTCAAGTATGATATGTCGCACGATAGTTTTAGGCTAGAAAAGGAGGAAAGGCTATGAGAACCGAGGACATGACCCCCGAGCAGCTTGAGGAAGTCAAGTCGCTGCAAACCCCCGAGGAGATGTTTGCCTACGCCAAGGACAACGGGATAGACCTGACGGAAGAGGAGATGGATTCCATATCGGGCGGGGATTGGTTCTTATCGGCCAGATGCCCTAAATGCAAGAGTAAGAATGTCGTAATTACTTCGCAGGCCCTTAAACATATAAGAGGCTTTTGTAAGGATTGCCGTTACAGATTCTAAGGTGTCTAGGGGATTACCCAATTTTTGTTTATTATTTTCAGGTAGCTTTTAAGTAGTATCAAGCCTTAAGCATTCCCAGAAAAGGAAGGACATAATGAAGCTCGCACGTAACCTGATTGTGCTGGTCGTGGCGTTTTGCCTTGCTGCGATTATTACTGCTCCGGACATGTCGTTTGCCACTGAGGCTTCGGCAGCTCCAGAGGCTACGAGCAAGCTGAACGAATCTCAGTCTAGTGTCTCACAAGAAGTGGGCTCCCAGACTACCACAGGCGAGCAGGTCGCTCCTCAAGGCGCCGCCTCACAAGAGGCCACTCCAGTCTTCGACGCCGAAGGCCTCCTCGCCATGGCGAGCGACCCGTATGGCAGCTATCGTCTCATGTGCGACGTTGACCTCGCGAATATCGCTTGGCAGCCTATCGAGTTTCACGGCACGCTCTTAGGCGACGGACATGCCATTCTCAACGCGAGTGTGACGAGCACCGGCCAGGCTCGCCGCAACACCTACGACGGCAACATGAAGGAATACGTCACCTCATTCGCTGGCTTCTTCGACACGCTCGAGGGTGCCACCGTGCAAAACGTCGTCTTCCTCGGGCTGAACGTGGACGTGAGCACCTCCGAGCCGACCTTCGTGGGCGGTATTTGCGGGTACATGGACAACGCCGTGATCGAGGGATGCACCGTCGGTGGCGATGTATCGCTTGCCACGAGTGGCGCGAGTTTCGGCGTGGGCGGCATCGCGGGCTTCGGACGCGGACGCATCGCCGACTGTGTGGCTGACGTGACGCTCGTATGCCGCGACCTCGACGCCTATCAGAAGGACGAACAGTTCATGGGTGGCGCATACGGCGTAGGGTACGCCGACCTCCTGGGCAACACCATCATCCTGCGCGGATACGACTCCGACCACGGCTACGTACACAACGGCGGCATGGTCGGCATGTACATCGTCTATGACGAGAGCGCGAATCACGCAGGCATAGTTGCGAACAACCGCGTGCAGGGATTCATCACCTTCTTTGAAGACAACGAAGACCGCCGTGCCTACTGCGAGCCAGAGATTGGCGAAAACATGAGCATGGACGCCATCACCACCAGAGAAGGCAACACGAGCGACTTCACGCCTGACGAGCGTTTTGAGTACGACCGGGACCTGCTACCTCATACCTGCGAGAATCCCCAGTGGACCGAGGAGGTCATAGCTGGCACCTGCACCGACCGTGGCCGCACGCAGCGTACCTGCGCCAACTGCGGGTATACGTATCCCTGCAACTGGACCCCGACTGTCCACGAGGTAAGGGAGTGGAGCGCGGACGGGGAGCCCGATGCGAGCGGACAAGTCGTGCGCAAGGGTACCTGCACGCGTTGTGGCACGCAAGTGTTCGAACGCGTCTCTGCCGATGCGGCATCCTCGTCGACCGTGACCGGCGAAGTCCCAGCGGGCGATGCCGCAAGCGGGCAGTCGAAGGTGAGCGAGATGGAGACTTCCGAGGCGAGCGGCGGGATCGTGCCATCCCATCTCATCGTTGGCATAGTCCTTGGGGTGATAGTCCTCGCCGTTATCGCCATCGGCGTAGTGCTCGTGGTGCGAGCCCGCATGTAGCGTTGCGCTTCGTGTTGGCGTATGATGTGGCGCACGGTAGGCTTAAGCCGAACAAGGAGGAAAGGCTATGAGGACCGATGACTTGACCCCCGAGCAGCTGGAGGAGGCCAAGGCGTTCCAGACTCCCGAGGAGATGTTGGCGTACGCCAGGGACAACGGGATAGACCTGACGGACGAGGAGATGGATGCCATAGCGGGCGGCGGTTTCTGGACTACTTATAGCAAACAATGCCCTTTATGCGGGAGCAACAATATCGGTAAGTTTAAAGGACAATGGTATTGTATTGAATGTAATGAGACTTTCGATCGTCCTATAGAGAAGAGGGTTGATTAGTTTATAACTGTCCCCGTTGATTAGGTGCCTCAATTGTGGGTATTTGTTGATTGCATCCTACATGTGGTATCTTTTCTACGTTAAACGTAGCTATTTCGAGGAAGTGGGGTGGATGTTTCGCCCCGCTTCTTTTTGTATGTGTGAGCCGAGAGGGGGCCAGATGGGAGGATTGAGTCTTGAGGAGATGCGTGCCGAGCTGCTCGCCGCACTCGAGGCTGATGCCGTTGCACACGACATCGACATCGTAGACGTAGAGGTCGTGGGGTCTGCAAAGGCGCTTACAGTACGCGTTCGCATAGACCACCTCGACGAGGAAGCCGAGGCCATCACGCTCGAGGAGGTCAGCGCCCAGACTGGATGGATATCGGATCTGGTCGACGAAATCGACCCCGTGGAGGGGCCATTCACACTCGAAGTCTCTTCTCCGGGGCTCTCACGTCCCCTTCGCCGTCCGCGCGACTTCGAACGCTTCACGGGAGAGAAGGTATCGCTCAAGACGCGCGCGACTGAAGGACGCCGGCGGTATACGGGCACACTCAAAGGCTTTGAGAACGGACAGGTGATGCTCTCGTGCGACGAGGGTGACGTCACAATCCCATTCGAAGAAGTTCGCTCATGCAAGATAAAGCCCACGTTTGACGAGGGTGGCCGCAAGGGCGGCAAATCTCGCTCGTCTGCGGGCAAGCGATAGGAGGACACTATGGCATCAGAGATGATGGACGCCCTCATGGCGCTCTGCCAGGAACGGCACATCGACGAACTGTATCTGCTCGACCGTCTAGAGCAGTCGCTGGCAAAGAGCTACGCCGACGTGCTGCACCTACCTCACGGCGCAAAGGTCACAATCGATCGCGCTACGGGCAAGGTGTACGTCTACAAGCTCATTCCCATCGGAGAGCCTGACGAAGAGACAGGCGAGTATGCCGCCTACGACGAGATTGACGTGACTCCGAGAGGCACCAGCCGCATAGCAGCGCAGCAGGCAAAGGTCGAGATCAAGGCTATCGTGCGCAACGCCGCGCGCCAGCAGATTTACGAGGAGTTCTCGAGCCGCGTGGGCGACATCATAACCGGAACGGTGTTGCAGTCCACGCCAGACTTCGAGATCGTCAAGATTCGCGAGGGCGTAGAGGCCGAGCTTCCGCACTTCGACATCAAACGCTTCCCCGAAGAGCGCAACGAGCGTCCTGCCGGAGAGCGCTATTCGCACAACCAACGCCTCAAGGCTCTCATCATCGACGTGCGTGACCCGAACGGTACGCAGCAACCGGTGCGCGGTGAGCGCCAGCGCCCACCAATCGTCATCAGCCGCACGCATCCGGGCCTCATCAAGCGTCTCTTTGAGCTTGAGGTACCCGAGGTCTACGACCACGTGGTCGAGGTACGTTCCGTGGCGCGCGACGCGGGCGTCCGCTCCAAGGTGGCCGTCTCGTCCAACGACGACAAGCTTGACCCGGTAGGTGCCTGCGTCGGACCCAAGGGCAGCCGCGTGCGCACGGTCGTATCCGAGCTGCGCGGCGAGCGCGTCGACGTGGTGTTGTGGAGCGATGACCCGGCGCGCTGCGTCGCGAACGCCCTTTCACCGGCCAAGGTCTCCCGCGTCATCGTGGACCCCGAGAACAACTACGCCACGGTAGTCGTGCCCGACGACCAGCTCTCCTTGGCCATCGGCAAAGAGGGACAGAACGCACGCCTCGCCGCACGACTAACGGGCTATCACATCGACATCAAGAACGAGTCCCTCGCTCGCGAGATCCTGCACGACATGCCTAGCATCTCGAGCGAAGACGAGGACGACGTGGAGACCGACGGTCGCTGCGAGTTCTTGTTCCCGGACGGCAAGCGTTGCCGCAACACCGCACGGCCAGGCTCGCGCTTCTGTGGCGTGCATGAGCGCCTCGATGCGATCGCGAGCGATGACGCAGCGGTGTCCAATGACCCCGACTCCTTGATCTAGCCACCAGGCGCATACGCCGCAAGCAGGAAGGTACCAAATGGCAAAGACACGTGTGCATGACCTGGCAAAGGAATATGGCATGACAAGCAAGGAGATGCTAGAGCATCTCAAAAACATGAAGATACCCGCGAAATCCGCGTCCTCGACGCTCGAAGCCGCGTACGTCTCCATCATCAAGAAGAAGCTCGAGCCCATCCTCGAGGCACGCGCAGCCGAGATCGAGGCTCAGAAACGTGCCGAGGAGGAGGCTCGCCTGAAGGCTGCCGAGGAGGCGCGTCAGAAGGCCGAGGCCGAGCGTCTAGCCGCCGAGGAGCGTAGGCGCCGCGAACGCGAGGAGGAAGAGGCACGTCGGGCTGCCGCCGAGGAAGCGCGTAAGAAGGCCGAGGAAAAGCGTCTCGAAGCCGAGCGCAAAGCTGCTGAGGAAGCTGAGCGTGACCGCGTGCGCGACAATGCGCCAAAGACGACCACGAACTTCACGAGCCTCCTTGAGCAGATTGCCCAGCAGGACGAGCTTCTGCGCAAACAACAGGAAGAGCTCGAGCGCAAGAAGGAGGAAGAAGCCCGCGCCAAGCAGCAGCAACAGCAGGCGCGTCGCCAACGTGGCGGCCGGGATGACCGTGGTGCCGGCGCACCGCGCGGCCAGCGCACGCAGCAGACGTCTCGTGTGAGCGCGCAAGACATGGCCTCCGCCCAGCCCGAGCCTGATGCAAGTGCCGGACGTGGACGCGGACGTCGTGGCCGCGGTGGTCGCGGCGAGGTCGAGGACCGCTACAGCCGCATGGCGCGCGAGGCCGAGGAATACAACCGCGAGCGCGTCTTGGCCGATGCCCGTGCAGCCGTACGCGAGGCCAATCGCGAGTCCACAGGACGGAGGCGCAAGCGCAAGGAGCGTCGCCAGCAGCAGGCCGTGGCAGCTGCCGAGCAGCAGCGCATCGAGCAGGCCATCGCCAACGACCAGGACCTCTCCCAGCTCGACACGATACGCGTGCCGCAGGGTTCGACCGTTGCCGACCTGGCTGATTTACTTGAGGTTGCTCCCACCGAGATCATCAAGCGCATGTTCCTCCTTGGCGAGGCACTCACCATGACCCAGAGCATGACCGACGATCAGATCGAGCTCGTGGCTGACGACCTTGGCCGTGACGTTAAGGTCATGACGAAGGAGGAGGAGAACTCCTTCACGTTCTATGACGACGAGGCCGACCTCAAGCCGCGCCCGCCCGTGGTCACCGTCATGGGCCACGTCGACCACGGCAAGACAAGCCTGCTTGACGCCATTCGCCACACAGGCGTTGCCGAGGGCGAGGCCGGCGGCATCACGCAGGCCATCGGCGCCTCCCAGGTCGAGATCGACGGTCGCATCATCACCTTCATCGATACACCTGGTCATGAGACCTTCACGGCCATGCGCGCTCGTGGCGCCAAGGTCACCGACATCGTCATCCTCATCGTTGCCGCTGACGACGGCGTCATGCCACAGACCGTCGAGTCGATCAACCATGCGAAGGCGGCAGGCGTGCCCATCATCGTCGCGGTCAACAAGATCGACAAGCCCGGTGCCGACCCCACCCGCGTGCGTCAGGAGCTCACCGAGTATGGCATCATCCCCGAGGATTGGGGCGGCGACAACATGTTCGTCGACATCTCGGCAAAGAAGAAGATCGGCATCGACGATCTGCTCGAATCCGTCCTCCTCGAGGCTGACGTGCTCGAGCTCAAGGCTAACCCCGACACCTTCGCGTCCGGCAACGTCCTCGAGGCCAAGCTCGACCGCGGTCGTGGCTCCGTGGCCACGGTGCTCGTCACGCGCGGTACGCTGCACGTGGGCGACGCGCTTGTCGCAGGCATGTCATTCGGAAAGGTACGCGCCATGATCGACCCGAAGGGTCGTACGGTGCGCGAGGCCACTCCGAGCTATCCCGTTGAGATTCTTGGACTTTCGAGCGTTCCCATGGCCGGTGACGAGTTCCGCGTCTTCCAGGACGACCGCGACGCGCGCAGCCTCGCAGACGAGCGCGCCCTCAAGGCTCGCATCGAGGAGCAAAACAAGGTCAAGCACGTTACGCTCGAGAACCTCTTTGCCTCCATGGAGGATGCGGAGGTCAAGGAACTCAACCTCATCATCAAGGCCGACGTCATGGGCTCGATCGAAGCCCTCGAGGACTCGCTGGCAAAGATGGACCAGTCCGAGGTGCGCATCAACGTGATTCACTCGGCCGTCGG
>CACXDP010000191.1 GCA_902766445.1 uncultured Coriobacteriaceae bacterium | reverse complement strand
GACGGCGGCGACGAGCTGGTGTCGCTGGAGCCGGTGGGCGAAGGCACGCAGGCGAAGCTGACCGGGCTGAAAGTTGGCACCACGCGCCTAGTGGCGGAAGTTCGCGGCTTGGGTTCGCTCATCATTCCCGTCGAGGTGCGGGAACGCCCTGCACCGGACCCGCAAACTGAGCCCGAGCCCCTTGCGCCGGACCCGCAACCTGGGCTCGAGCCCCAGCAGCCAACGGGCCCCGCGGCGCCGGGGGCAAGCTCAGCTACACCGGAGGCAGGCTCAGTTACACCGAAGACAGGCCCAACTGCGCCGAAGACAGGCCCAGCTACACCGAATACGGGCCCAGCTGCGCTGGAGGCAAGCTCAGCTGCGCCGAAGGCAAGCTCAGCTACACCGAAGACAGGTGACGTCCTTGTCCCATGGCAGGCTATCGTTATCACGTGCTTATCTGCTTCTATCGCTTTAGCAGCGGGCATGCGCATTCGCTGGCGCGACTCGTAGGCTCTGCCATATCTCGTACGTGCGCTGATTCTTCTGGAGATTCTACGTACCCGCGCGTCTGGCAGCTACTCGGTAGGACGGGCTGACGTTTCTCGCTCATAAACCAGAGGTCGTTGGCTCAAATCCTGTTCCCGTGACCCGTATTCACTCAGGCCCTCCGGGGCCTGTTTTTGGTGTCAATCCCAAAACCTGTGGGTGGAGGTCTTGCTTTTGACATTCCCGGACCGCCGCTTTGGCTGGCGACCATGTGTCGCGTTCCTTGGGATTTGCGTTGGCGTGGCGGCGTTCCTCGAGATCGACGTCCGCGTGGCTCGCTTTCCTCGGGATTGACGTTCGCGTGGCCAGATTCCTCGTGATTTGCGTTCCCGTGGCAAGAATCGCCACGCCAACGTCAATCAGGGGGCAAAAAAACCACGCCAACGTCAAATCCATGGAACGCGTGCCACACCAACGTCGATTCCATGGAAAGCCTACCACGCCAACGTCAAATCCATGGAACGCGAGCCACGCAAACGTCGATCTCAGGGAAAACCCGCGGAGCCGGACGGACGGTCCCTTCTGTGGCCCGAGCATTTGTTTCGTTGTGGAATAGAAACGTCCAATGCTGGCCTATGTGCGGCTACCGACCCACAGGTTTTGGGACTGAACCGTTTTTTGTATCGGAGAACGGGGTGAGTCGAGGATGCTGCGTCCACGACTCATCATCCGCGGAATCCAGCTCGAGATCATAGTCACCATGAACGAGACCCGTAGGCAGCCTGCGCCCAAATAGGCTGGGATGGACACCCTCTTGCCCGATTGTTGAGCCGTACGTTTCCGTGCGCGAAACGTCCGTTTCGGTACACATGTGGTGGGAGAATGACTGAGACACGTCGCACGTGCCAACGTATACTATGCAGTGATAATGGCGCATACGAGCACACGAGGAGGACGTGCGATGAGTGAGTAGCTGAACCTGACCGAAGACCAGAGGAAGCGCATGGAGGAGGCCGAGTCCGCGGAGGAGGAGGCGGCCGTGATCCGGGAGGCTGTAGCGAGCCGAAGGAGCTCAGTCTAGAGGAGCTGGATGCTGTGAGCGGCGGTCTCCTCACGGGCATCGACGATATGGTGGAGATCAGTGACGAGGACCTCGACAGCATCTCGGGTGGCTATGTCGTTATCAATGAAAAGGGCAAAAGCTTTGATGTCGTCGACCGAGAGGGCAAACTGATCACGACATTCTTGGGCGGCGATAATATTAATGAAGCATTCAGGAGTGCAATTCATTTCGCCCGTGAGAACGGCTATTCATACTATAAGATTGACCAAGAGACGCTCGATACTCTGCGTCGCAAGCACCAATTTGGCGCGCCCGCTCCCGAAGCGAATTGAGTTTATTTTTCCAGCGTGGTGACAGGTAGGCGGTGACAAGAAGCTGTTTTCTTGTCACCGCCTTGCAAGCACTTCGCACAAGCAAGCCACATAGCACCCGGCAGCGCAAGGCGCGCTACACATGCTGTGTCCCACTAATAGATGACGCAGCCGCAGCGCCCCGATTCCTTCATGCGATAGAGCGCTGTGTCCGCATCTTTGAAGATGTCGCCCATGGGGTTTTGGCGAT
Organism: uncultured Coriobacteriaceae bacterium; assembly: GCA_902766445.1. Lineage (GTDB taxonomy): Bacteria > Actinomycetota > Coriobacteriia > Coriobacteriales > Atopobiaceae > RUG440. The sequence goes on along the minus strand of CACXDP010000191.1, from coordinate 3,798 downwards.
CGGAGAAGGCCGCTCCCACGCTGAGTGATGTTGGCGGCAGGTCGCCCGCGGGCTTTTGTAACATGAGGTTGGCCTGGTCAATCTTGCGTTGCAGCGTCTCGCGCATGGAGCTGTTCGCATCCAGCATGATTACCACGAACTCGTCGCCGCCCAACCTGAAGACGAGGTCATCCGAGCGGAAGCTGTACTGCAAGACCTCGGCAACGCGCTTGAGCACCAGGTCGCCCACGTCGTGCCCGTAGGTATCATTCACCGTCTTGAACTTGTCCACATCCACCATGAGAAGCGCGACTCTCGACAGATCCATCTCGCGCTGCATGAGGTTGTAGGCTTTGCGGTTGTAGAGACCGGTGAGGGCATCGTGCATGGAGCGGTAGTTGAGACGGTCGAACTGCTTGCGGTTGTCCTCAAAGATGGAGTTGTACGTATCGGCGACGAAGCGAAGCTCTATGGCTCCGGCAGGATTCACGAACTCCTTTCGACGCATGTTCTCTACCATGCGTGCCAGCGGTCGTTGGATCCAGCCAGTGATAAAGACCACGATGGCAAGGACGATGATGAGCATGGCGAAGGTGCAGATCGACTGGATTGCGAGCAAGGTCACCATGTCCGTCGAGGTCTTGCTCCTCAGCTGCCCAGAGCTTTCAATGAGCGCATCGGTACATCTGGCTGCATAGTCTTTGATGTGTGCTTTGTACTCTGCATAGGAGCTACCAAACACGAGATCTTGGGCAAGCCTGCGCTTTTCTTCCGGTGCAAGAGCCACCTGCTCGACGCTGAGCGATACATCGTGCAGGTCTTCGGGCATGCTTGCCTCGTCATAGCCCTCCGCGAGGAGCGTGAGCTTCATTGCCTGGTCCTCGAAGGTGACCAGCTCGTTGGAATAGTCCAGCGCCTTCCTTAGGTTGTCAAGAGCCTCGTTGTCGCCAAGAAGGTCTTCCAGGCTCTGCACGGCACCATCCCGTCGCTTGGTAACGTCGAGCTCCTCGAAGTAGTTTTCGAGGTATTGGGTATCGCCCGTCATCACAAAGCTTCGCACGTTCTCGGTGAGATAATCGGATCCCATCTCGAGGTCGGTTGCCGCCTTTTGGGCAAGGATGAAGCGCTCGTTGGCAGCCTCGATGTTGTCGATCCCTTGCCTGACGTTTAGGGAGACGATGATGATTGCGATTGCGACGATCGCCGCGAGGACTACGGCCGCCAGCTCCGCATGCCGAAGCGAGAATGCCGGGAGATGCTCCCACCAGCGCTTGTGCTCGGAGGAGGGGGAGGAGGCTCCAGACGTATCGCTGCCTCGCGTGTCGGCCTTAGCGCTGGGGCTGCTCGCTGCCAGCCGCTCTATGCGCGTCCCCAGTCCTTCTGGTGCGAGGGGCTCGGAAAGCAAGAACCCCTGCGCCATGTCGCAGCCCATAGCCTTGAGCTCTTTGAGTTGCTCTTGGGTCTCCACTCCCTCAGCAATGAGAGGCACTGCCAGATGACGCGCGATATCGACCACGGCGCCGAGCATATGGGTGCCGTTGTCGGCTTCTTCTGAAAAAGCCGTCTGTACGAAACGCATGTCGAGTTTGAGCACGTCGATGGGAAGCGTCGCTAGCAAGTTGAGCGAGGAATAGCCCGTGCCGAAGTCGTCCATCTCGATGACGAGTCCCATCGATCGCAGCCGACCGACCGTCTCAACGAGCTGTGCCGAGTCCTCCGCATAGCCAGACTCGGTTACCTCGAGATGAAACTCGCTGGCATCGAGCTCGTAGCGGTCGATGATGCCCTGCAGCACCTCCACGATATCGGAATCATACATGTCGACGCGCGAGACGTTTACCGAGATGGGCACGCACTGGCCAAAGGCCTGCTTCCACGTCTGTGCTTGGCGAGCTGCTTCTTCCCACACGAAGCGGTCGAGCCGTTGAATGAGGCCGTTCTCCTCAAAGAGCGGCACGAAGACGCCGGGACTCAGCAATCCAAGCTCGGGATGCTGCCAACGAACGAGCGCCTCAGCACCGACAAGCAGGGGCGTATCTTGCTGAATGTCCAGCTTGGGTTGGTAGCGCACCACGAACTCACCGCGCTCGATAGCCTCCTCGAAGTCCTCGATGAGGCGCCGTGAGAGGAGTTCCGACTTGAGCAGACTGTCGTCGTAGACGCCGATGTTGCGCGTCTTGCTCCCTCGGACGGTCTCGGCCGCCATGCGGGCGCGGCTGAGGCGAGACTCGACGTCGAGCGACTTGTCGACGTTCGCATACACGCCCATGCGAATGCCTATCGGCTGGCTCTTGCCCTGGTCCTCCGATACATGCAGGATTAGCTTGTCGAGCATGCTCTTGTAGTCGTCGCGGTGTGGACAGTAGACCTCAAAGATGTCCGCCCCTCTGCGCGTGACAATGCCGCCCGAATCGTAAATAAGCTCACGAATCTTGTCCGCCATGCGCCTGAGCACGCCATCGGCATACGCATGTCCAAAGCGCTCGTTCAGGACGGAGAAGTGGTTGATGTCAAAGACGATGGCGTCGGTGTCCACCTCTTTGTGATGCTGGTCGTACTGCTCCGCGTAGCTGAAGAAGAACTCCGGGTTGTAGAGGCCGGTCTTTGGGTCGCGCTCGGTCGATTGGATGATCTGTCGGTCTTCCGAGAGCTCGATGGTGCGGCGCACGCGCGCCGCGATGACGCCTGGCTCAGGGTAGGGCTTCTGGATGAAGTCGCTTGCCCCCATGTTCAGGCACTCGATTTCTTGCGTGAGGTCCGCCGAGACCACGATGACTGGAATGTGACCTACGTCGGGCGACTCTTTCATGCGGTGCAGCACCTCTTGGCCGCTCATGACGGGCATGATGAGGTCGAGCAGTACCACCGAAAGAGTCTCGCGATACTCCCATACTCGTCGCATGGCCTCCTCGCCATCGGTGGCCATGAGTATCTCGTACTGGTCTTGCAAATAAAACTCGAGTACATCGCGGTTGATGGCCTCGTCGTCAACAATGAGGATGCGGCGTTTGCCGTCGACGGAATTGAAGTTTGCACGAGCTTCGAACATGGCGGCTCCCTTGGTGGTTCTGGGCGTCCGATGTGGCAAGAGCACGCAGGACCCAATGCAGGAACGGTCTTCTTTGAAATACCTTCTCATGATAAGCCGTTGGAAGAGTTTTTGCCAATGATGAGGTAATAGTAACGTTCGTTTCGGCGACCGTTCACTCAAATAGCGCCGAGGCCAAAAATGGCAGCGGAGCAGTTTCGAAAAAGGGCGGGACCCATGTAGGTCCCGTTCGAGGTTTTGCGCTGTCGCGTGTTGTGAGTGCTCAGTCGTAGCAGCTGCCCTATTGACCTTCCCGACGCCGACGGAGAGCCAGCCCGGACGTAAGCAGCACAAGAGCGGATCCCAGCGTGAGGATGGCCGTCCCGGGACTCATCCCATCGCCCGTGCGCGCGAGGGTGCTGCTGCCCGAACTGCCGCTTGAGCTGCTGCTTGAACTTCTGACCGGGTTGCTGCTTGACCTACTGACCGGGCTGCGTCCTGAACTGCTACCGGAATTGCCGCTTGAGCCGCTGCTCGAGTTGCCTGCGTTGTTGCCGGAATTGGTGCCTGTGTTGCCGCTGGGCTTGTTGTCCGTGTTGCCGGGATTGGCCCCCGTGTTGTCGCTGGGTTCGTCGATCGGCTTGTCGTCCTCCTCCGCCGGCTTGTCGTCTCCGGGTTCGTCCTCCCCGGGCTGTCCCGCCGCTGCGACCGTGAACGTCACCGTCACCGGGTCGCCGTCCTCGAAGTGGGCGACGAGCGTGTGGGTGCCCTCGGAGAGCCCGGAGAGGAGG
>CACXDP010000190.1 GCA_902766445.1 uncultured Coriobacteriaceae bacterium | reverse complement strand
GCCCTCCACATCAATATCGTGAGCATCGAGGGGCGACGCTTCGGCCATGCGGGCGCGAAGCAGCTGCCGTGCCGAGCCAAGGTCCGCCGACTTGAACGCCCGGTCGATGCTCTTTCGCGCGAACGAGTGGTTCTCCTGCTGAACCACCCGGCTGATCACGTTCGTCAGCTCGTCGGCATCCCACAGCTCCACAAGGTTACGCATGTTGCGTCCATCCCTATAGAACTCGAGACCGTGCTGGATGTTGTGGGCAATGGCGGAGTCAACGTAGGCATAGGTCGCGTGCGAGTCGCGAAAGGACGATCGGGAGCGCCGTCCTCCCCTTTGCATGGTGCCACCATAGCGTATGTACTCATCAACGCTCGTCGTGCCAAGGACCTGCGCATGCTCGTGATAGGGAATCCAGGTGGTGTGTATCGTCGTCGTGCGGTCGTAGAGCGAAGTTCCCTCGGCAAACCAAAAGGAGAGGGAATCCGTTCCCGAAAGGACGATCCTCATTCCTAGCCGCGCATAGATGTCCGCAAGAGGCGCGGCTCCTTCCGAAAAATCCTCAAGGAGGGTGACCTCGTCCACGAAGACGAAACGATAGCCCAAACGGGAGAGGGTCTTCATGTCCTTTAGAAGCGCTTCAAGCGTGTCGCGCACCTTTACCTCGATGAACGCGGCGTCGCCACGGTCCTTGTCGTTCATTCGCGCGATGGTTTGGAGCATAGCCGTGGACTTGCCGGTTCGCCGCAGCCCATACATTACGCAGACCCTCGGCTCGCTGCTTCGCAGGTACGTCCTTACGTCTTCGCAGAAGTACCTCTCCCTCCACGAAGACACGCTTGCACACATGAGGTTGAGCTCTTCGCCCGTGTAGACGTCCAGGTTGAAGATGTCCCCTGTCTCGCCCATTCCTCGCATGACCTCGAACCTCCTCTGCAAACAGTTCCTTTCGGCAATGAGGCGCTTGACCGAAGGTAGCTCCTCCTCGCGTACTACGCGCGACCGCACCTTACCGTCCTCGCGCCACTGCAGGTACGTGTAGGTATGTCCCTTTATGGTCTTGCGCGTAAGGTTGCCTTTGGGCAGCTGCTCCATGCGTTCGCGTATGCCTCTCAGCTCCTTCATGCTACGCCCCCTTGTTAACTTCATTGTAGTTAACAAAATGGTAGCACAGAACCGTTGCTCTGCGTGCGGACCCAAGTTCCATTCGGCCGTACACGCGACTAGGCGCTAGAAGTCCATGCCGGAGGCGCGATTGACCACGTAGTCTCGCTCCCACACAGTCTTGTAGGCATTCGATGCTCCCACGCGCCTGGACACACGCACGACAGCCACTCCCACCGAGTCAACGTCGTCGGTGAGGTCCAGCTGCACGCGGACTTTGCGATCATCGGCGCTCGCCGATGCGCTCGAAAGTTCGCGCGTCACCTCTGACGCACTGAGCAGCCTTCCGTCCTTGGAATACACTCCCACCTTGACGCTTGCGGGCGTAACCAGATCGCCAATCGGCTCCTCTTGGTATAAAACGAGGAAGATGAACGCTCCCGTGATGTACGGGCTGCCGACGGAGAATGCCGAGACCCCGGCGGGATGTGCGGCAACGCTGGGCTTGGCTTGCTCGACGGTCACGACAGGCACCACACACTCCTGCGGAGACACGCCACCGTGTACGAATCGTGCGCCGCTGCCAGAGAGCCTGAACCTCATGGCGCCCCTCGGTGTGCCCACGAGCCGTGCGCCCGTAAGCGAGAGCTCTGCGGAGGTGTACTCGATGAGAAGCGAGTTCTTTGGCAGCACGTCCGAGACGACGAATCGCCTGGTGCGCTCGGACTCCACGCCTTCCGCGCCTTTTAGGAGCTGCAGTCCACTGATGTCGGCATAGTCCTTTGCGTCCAGGTCGCGGTCCTGGTAGATGAATCCATGGTCGCTCGTCACGAGCACGGTGCCACATCCTGCCATGAGGAGGCGCGCCGCGATTTGCTCGATCTCGGCAAGGGCATCCTCGACCGCTTTGAAGGTCTTGCGCTCGGTGGCCTGCTTGTCGCCCACGCGGTCGATGACGTTGTGGTAGACATACACGACGGGGGCGGACGCGATGGCGGCGGGAAGGTTCTGTGGCAGCTCATCCGCCTGGTAGGCTTGCGAGCTTGGAATTGCGCCAGCTATGAGCGCCTGCCGTGCCTTCGTGCCGCCAGTCTGCGCGCCGCCCTTGGTGACGAGCGCGGTCGCGGGATCGATTTCCATGGAGCCGGAGGGCAGCAGCGCCGCCATCCCGAGCTGGGTGTAGCTGGGAACCACGCCTATGCGGGCCTCGACCTTCGCCTTGCTCTTGCCAGCAAGGCCCTTCAGCTTGGAGGCGTTGAGGCGCTCGGTAAGGTCCACGGCACACTCGTAGCGCAGGGCATCCGACACCACGACGCCCACGCGGTGGCCGGCCGTTGCCTCGGGGGCCCTGCGAGCCACGTTGTCTTGGAAGAAGTCCGTCTGCGAGGGCAGATCCCGCGTGGGCCATGGGCCGTCATCGAGCAGGTGGTCTTGCCAGTGGGCCGCCCCATCTGAAAGAAACGCATCGTAGCGTGCCTCGACGGCCTCGACGGCGGGCAACAGCGTCTGGCCGAAGCGACCCTGTGCGACCATGCCGTAATGCAGGCGAAGTTCGCGGTATCGACGGTCGACTTCATACCACGAGGAGGCATAGCCCTGCATGAGCCCTGCCATCGTTGTCGCCGCGGGCACCTCCGCCCGATAGCGCTTGAGCGCCTCCGAGAGCCGAGCGAGCGCGACAAGTGCCGAATAATGATGCTGGTAGGATGCCGCACAAGGTGCTCCCACCCGGCGGGCAGCCAGGTCTTCCAGCGCCTTGAGGTCCAGAACACCGCCGACGGCATCCTTGGCAAGCTCGGTAAGCATCCACTCGTCGGCCTGCGAGACATGCTGTATGGCGGAGAGCGCCTCGTACGACAGCGATGACTCCGGCACGAGCGAGAAGGCCGTCGACCCATACTCGGAGCGCAGCCATTCGTAGGCCTCCCGTGTCCGCGTGTTTGAGGCAAGCCCGGCAACCACGCGAGAAGCCTCGGAGGGATTCATCTGGTGGATGTCCTCCACGAGTTCGCCGAGCGTGCCCTCGACGAGCCTGAAGGCGAGGTCTTGGGGAGTCGGCGCGTCGTTCTGCGGCACGCGATAGCCCAGCTCGCCTTGTAGGCCACGCCAGAGCACGCCCGCAAGACCAGCCGCCGTGACGGCACGCAGCCCCTCGTCCTTACCGCGTGCGAGCTCGACGACAAGCCTTCTGGCCATGGCGCGCGCCACATCGCGCGTCGTTCCCTCGCGGATGCCCAGAGCAGCTGCGCACATGGCAAATTCGAGCTTGGCGCGGTCATCTTTGGGCAGCTCGCTCTGCGTGAGCGTCGTCATGCGCTCACGACTGTTGAAGAACGCCGCATGATCGGCCAAGACCTCAGCGAGCTCCGCCGGAATGCCGCACTCCTCAGCCCACACGCCCTCCTCCGAGCACGTGAAGCGCGCGGCGCGCAACACGAGGTCGTAGATGAGGTCCTCCGTACACTCAGGCTGCTCGCCCGCACGATAGATCACGAACTTCGCATGCGGCTCGTCGCGCAGGACACGTCGCTTGGTGGCAAGCTCCGCATCGGTCGCGTCCACGATGGTGATGCCTGGCACCTCGAGCGAAGACAAGATGTCGCGATACGTTCCGGATGCGTCCTGCCAAAGCACGAGCCTGCGGTTGCCCGCACACGTGGCCGCAAGCCGCTGGACGATGGTCGTGGTGTCTGAATCCATGAGTCTCCCCTAGCTCGTTACGATGTCGCCGCGTGCGATGGCTTCTTCTATGCGCTGCCGAATCTCGTCGGCATATGCGGCTGCGTCCTCGGGCGTCGAGAGCACCGGCTTGAACCAGCCGCGCGGCACGAGACTGCGAGCGGACACCGTCTTGGGCGGATTGGGCGGCTGCGGTGGATCGTCGTCATTCACGGGAGGTTTAGGCGGTTCGGGCTTCGGCGGCGTGAGGAGCGCAACGATCCTTGCGGTCTCGTTTCTCTGCAGCTCTCCCAGCAGCGCCTCGGCCTCGCGCTTCGTGGCGGCGTTGTCCGCCTTCCCAAGGTAGCTCGCGAAGATGTCCTCGAACTGGCGCACGTTCTCTTCGGACACGGCGTTGAGATCGTAGTTCTCGAGGTAGGACTGCTTGAGTCGCTCGATGCTCGCGCGAGCCTCCGAGCGCACCTTGGTAAGTGCGGCCGCCATCGTCTTACGCGCGCGCACCATCTTCTTGTTTGCCTGCACCACCCTGCTCGTCGCATAGCAGCTCTCGTCGGCGAGCGTCGCGCGAATCTCGTCTATGTCCTCCTGGCTCACGCCGAGGGCGACTGCCTCCGACGCCTCGGCTTGCATGAAAGCACGCAAGTCGTCGTAGCGCTTCTGCATGCCATTGCCATTGGCGAATGCGACCATCTTTCCCAGGTCCTTGTTGGCCGCATCATAGTCTGAGGCCTCCTCGGGGAAGGTGCTCACCACCCATTGCCAGTCCTCTGCCATGCTCGCAAGGGAGTCGAGCTTTGCAATCTGCGCCTCGAATCGCGCGGCAAAGGGATATGGTCTCGTAGCGGGAGTGTTCGCGCGATAGGCCTGGGCTTGCGCGCTCGCAAACGAGCGGAGCTGTTCGGCCATGGACTTGGGGTCGTCGGTCGCGGGCGTGGTGTCCATGAGAGAGCGCATCGCCGCCTTGAGACGGGCAAGCTCCTCGGGAGAGACGGCGTTGATCTTCTCGACCGTAAGCTTGTCGAGGTTCTGCTTCTTTTGAAGCACGGTGGCGAGCTCACCTGCAACTAGAGACTTGCCCGCACGCTTGACCTCCACGCGGTTGGACGCAAAGAGACGTGCCACCGCCGAGCGCACCACAACCTCGGGCCAGCCGTACTCGTTCTTGGTGAAGGTGGCCGTCAGGCTGCCAAAGTTGTCCCCCGCGATGGTGACGGTGCCCGCCGACGCAAGCAAGCCGATGCGCGAAAGCACCGTTTCGCAATACTCGGGAAGCGCCATCCCCATCTGCGTGGAGATGGCTTCCTGCCCCACCTGCTTGTCGGTGATGTTGTGCTTGACCTGCTGCAGCAAGGGATAGCTGCGACGCACGAGCTCGAGCTCCGCGCTTGCGACGGCATCCTTGCCCGAGCCCGTCACTTGCTCGGTGATGTCCGCCCCACCCGCATTATACGAAGCATGCGTGAGCAAGTCGCGCATCTGTTCTTGCAAACGCGTGTAGAGCTTGCGGTTTGCCTGGCGCTTGTCGGCAAGAATGGCCTCGCGGACCTCCCCAGCGTTTTTGCTCAGATTGGTGTAGCGGTCAGTCTGCAGATGCGTGCGTACGCCCACGAGGAAGGCGCGGCTGTCAATCAGGCGCACCGTGAGCGTCTTTGGCGGGGTGGGCACCATCTGAACGAGCTGGCCGACGACCGAGTAGTCGGTGACAATGTCCAACGTGAGGTCGTTGCGCTGTGAGCCCTTCCCCTCTCCGTCCACCTTGAGGTTCAAGGAGTAGGCATGCTCGAAGGATTCGTTCTTGTACGTCACGCGTGCGTTTCCCACGACGTCTTGGAAGAGCTTGGCTATGAGGTTGCGGTTCTCGGTGTCGCTAACCACGGTGTTGCGAATCTCGTTCTCGACTTCCTTCTCCTCGTCGGTGAGGTACTCGTACTCGTTGCCGTTGCGGCGCACGTAGACCTGGCGCTCCAGCTCGTCGAGCGCGTCTTTGATCTGCGACTCGAGCTTGCCGGGGCTCTCGTTGAAAGAACCGTAGAGCAGCACGCGGATGTTGCCTGTCGTGGCGCGGAAGTCACGGCAGTACTTGACCAAGAGAAGCGACTTGAGCACACGCACGGCCAGCGGGTTCTGCACGCCGATGTTGTGCTCTGCCTGGCTTATCGCCGCGTAGAACTCGGTGCGGAAGCTGTTGCGCAGACCCTCGAACATGAGGTCGAAGGACGCGAGGGCCTCGCTCTCGGTCGAAGCTCCCCCGCGACAGAGCTCCTGCGCCACGTCTTGGAAGACGCCGAGCATCGAGCGGGCGCCCGTCGAGTTGTGCTTGCCCGTGAAGGCGTCCTTGCGCGAGAGCTCGCGCATCGCCGTCATGAACACCTCGAACTGGTAGGGCACGAACGGGTAGGTGCCGAGGAAGTCGTCGAAGTCGCGGTACTGCCCATAGCGCTTGGCCCCGTCCGCGAAGTCGAAGAGCACGCCGAAGTCCGCCTTGCGCTCCTTGTAAAGTCGCAGGTAGTCGGGCTCGGCGTCTGTCGACTTCGCGAGCAGGCGGTCACGGATGACCGTCTTTGCGTCCTGAGAGGTCAGCGGCATCTTTAGGTTGAAGCGCGCCTGTATCTTTGTGAAGTCCTCGCCGCTGGCATCGGTCATGTCGCTGACGATGCCCTCCATCGCCTCCTGCGAGGTCACGACGATCCAAGAGCTGCCGCCGCAAATGGTATTGAGCTCCTCTGCCACGCTCTGGAGGTTGACCATAAGGCGAGAGTTGCGCGCGATGAAGAGGCCTACCTCGTCAACGAAGAAGTTCAGCCGAAAGCCGGGATTGTGCTGCCGCACATAGTCGCGCACGCGCTCCGCGAACGAGCGGATGGAGGGGCTGTAGGTCTGGCGATAGTAGTCCACGATGTTTGCGTTGGTGCCGGGCTCGTTGCCGCACGCCTCGTCGTATGCCCTGGATATGCCCACGGCCTTGGCGGGTGCGATGTTGCGGGCAAGCATCCACGGCATGCTGCAGTACTTGGGTACGAGCGCTTTGAACTCCTCGAGCTTCCCGATGCGATCGAGGTCCCATTCGAGCTGGGCGATGTGCTGCTGGTCCCCGTCGAAGTAGCCGCAGTGCATGTTGAAGGCGCGAATGAACGCGGCAAGGAGAGATCCGGAGTCCGAGCGCCCCTCGTTGGGGGCAATGTGGTCAATGTCAAAGAGCACGCTCTCGGACGGATGGCGGGCACGGGCTACCTCCATGGCGCCCTTGAGCGATGGGTTGTGCGCCACCTTGGGCAGGATGTAGTCCATGGCGGGCTTTCCGTCGACCATGCGATCCTCGAGCACCACGGCCAGAATCTTCAGCAGGTGCGATTTGCCCGAGCCGAAGAAGCCACTGATCCAAGCACCGTTGCCCACGGCGTTCGGCTCGTTGTACTCCTCGAAGAACTCGAGCAGATGTCGCTCTACCTCATTGGTGATGACGAACTCGTCGAGCTCGTTCGCGAGGTACTTGTCCTCGTCTGCCTTGACGACCGGGTCGATCGCACGGAAGATGTCCTTCTTGAATGTGTCTTGGATGAGCATCTGTTCCTCCTAGAGGTCAAAGACGTTGGTCGCACGATAGTGGCCGCCCGTGTTGCCCTGCTCGATGTTGAGGATGTTGAGCGTGGGCGAGCCATCGAGCGCGCGGTCATAGGATCCTGGGAACCACAAGACCACGGGCTTGCGCGCGCTCATCAGACCAATGACCTTATTGGTGCGCACAAAGGGAAAGATCTCTCCCGCCCCGCGGATGAAGAAGATGTCAGCATCCGGATGCGCCTCGATCTCCTCGTTCACCTTGGGGGCGATGACGTGCTCCGCGCTTGCGGCGTCCTGCAGCATCGAGATCATCTCGTCGCGGGTGATCTGCCCCTCGACCTCGCAGATGGCCTCCCAGTAGCAGGTCGTATCGAGGTGGTCGAGCACGATCTGGTACAGGTCGATGATGTGCGCGCGGACGTTGCGGGCGGGAAGGTCGACCTTCGTGATCGCCTCCATGAGCTCGCCCGCGGCGTCCGCCTGGGCCGGGTCGTAGGGCAGCAGGTACTTGCCCTCTCGCAGGAGTCGCCCGCCGCGTCCGAGCAGGGCATCATCGGAGAGCCGGTCGACGATGAACTGCCGCGCCTGCGAGATGTGATCGAATTCCTTTCTCACCGCAGCGTCACCCCCGGAAAGAGATCGAGGTCGTCTCGATGGTCAACGTCGATGACGCGCGCGAAGTCAGGTGACGGATGGATGGGCGTGATGTCTCCTTGCTCCGAGACGAGGTCGCACTCAACCATCATGCGAAACACCTGGTTGCGCATCTTCTTTCGACTTCCCGGCGTGAGGCGCTCGAGCTCTGCGTGAAGTGCCGCCTGCTCCTCAAAAAACGCCTCGTAGGCACCCGTGGTGTAGGTGGGGATGCCCGACTCGTAGCGCTCCTTCAGGATGCCGATCGAGAGGTCGTGGACAAACTCGTAGGTCCGGCAGACCGAGACCCACAGCATCGCGGACTGATCGTCACCGTACGCGGCGACTAGGAAGCTGAGCTCCTCATCGGTGAGCGTCTGCAGCCGTTTGACGAGCTCGCCGGCTACGCGCTTGCGCGAGCTCTCCGCATTGAGCTGGTAGAGGTTTTCGTCGACCACCTGTTTGCGGGTCTTTGCCCAGTCTCTTTGCTCTAGATAGGTGCGCGCGGTCGCCAGCGTGTCGGGGCGACGTACCGACGAACCGCTCATGGAAAGACAGTATTTGCTTGGCATTCTTGGTCCCTTCCCAACCTGAATGTATGACATCCAGTATAGCAGGGACAAAGGGGACGGGGTCGTTTGTCCCGATGCGTCCTTTTCGCTGCCCAGTTTTAGCTCTGAAGAATCATCAAGCATGCCCTGATCCTATGAATTATAGTCGCATATACCCAGCTAACGCGCGAGGGGCCCCTCCCGCGCGCGGCGGGAGGGGCCCCTCTCCTTGCGTAAAATGCCCGTCGTTGGTCAGCGACGTCCTGCTCTCCCACG
>CACXDP010000189.1 GCA_902766445.1 uncultured Coriobacteriaceae bacterium | reverse complement strand
GTGCTTTGGCCTGTGGTCATCATCGCGTGCATCGGGATGGTCATCCTCCTCCTTCCCCGAGCCCTTGAGCTCGAAGTATGCCTTCAGGACTCCTAGGAGCACTATCAGCAGCTGCAGAGCAGTAAGTAGAACTTCCACGGCAACTCCTTTCTAACGTAGCAAAGGCGCTGCCTAGCACTGACAAGGCCAGCCGTCAGCCGGAGGTACATCTTACACCCTGCGGGGATGTGCACACCCGTCAATCGGGGTCTATCTGGATCCCCGTCCGAGTCGCTCTCGGTCCGAGCCGATACCCGCGCGCCTGGGCGATGAGTGCGACATAGATTCGAGATGTATAGGCTCCACATAGTACCCGACGATCGGAGGACACCACGTCAGACACAAGGACCAACGCCGACGCCATTCGCCAGAGCCGGACCCCGAGCACGGCCATGCCGCATCCCCGCCTCCGCGAAGTCGCGACCGCTATTTCTGTCCTGCGCGTGCGCTACCGTGAGCGTGGGTGCCTCCATAGCGCAAACCTCGCGCCTGCGAATGGAGCTGAGAAAGGCCGAGCGCGACGCCGTCGCAACCAAGATAGGGGAGCTGTGCCGTGGGTGATTTCCGGGACTACGACGAGGGCGTACAAAGGATCAAGTATGCGATCCTGCGAAGCCAGTACGAGACTGGGCGCGTGGCAAACTCCAACCAGCTTGCCCTGTATTACGGAATCGGTGTACGTATCCGCCAATACACGATTGGGGAAATGGGGGACGGGAGCCCTGGCCTCCATTGGCGACTAGCTCCAAAAGAAGCTTCCCGGCCTCCGAGGGTTCTCGGAGTGCAACCTCAAGTACATGAGGACCTTCTTCGAGGAGTGGGAGCCGCTATTTGGGGTGACTGGTAAGGCGAGTAATTCGGCAGTTGCAATTGCCGAATTTGCGCTCGAAGAGTACGAGCGCAAGCCCCATGAGGCGCTGTTCATTGGCATCGTGCTCTGCAAAAACATGGGCAAGAGGCTGCGAGGGAAACGTGGCGCGTGCGGGTGTTCAGGCGGCTCGCGGGTGTATGGGGCGAAATCGGGAGCAGCGACATGCTCAGCATCGTGTTTGGAGATGTGGAGAACGTCGTTTACCACCCTCCAACCTACTTCGACAACACGTATCTCGACGAGTGGATCACGGACCCACGGACGCGGGAGATGGTCCGCGACGTCGACAAGTCGGAAGGCTACCATGTCGTCATCCAGAATCGTCGGGTGCTGTTCGAGTTCTCAGTGCGGAGGAACATAACCATCGTCCGGGGTGACAGCGCGAACTGGGAGGCGGTGTTCGCCAGTGCGTCAGCGTGCATAGTCTTTCTCGATGAGGACGTAAGCGCGGCGAAGACGCCGGAGTTCGCCCGCCGCGTTCGGGAGTCGGACAACTACTGAATCGTTCGAATGGGTCATCCTTGCTTCGGGCGTAGTTGATGGAAACAGAATCAAGGACATCCTCGACCACACCGAGGACTTCGTGGAAAGCGGTGAGTTCTTCAGCTGGGAGAGGTTCTTCACGCACCTGCTTGTGCAGGAGACGAAGGACGCGTACCTGCGCTACACGAAGGCCGAGTCGAATGGCGCGTACCTCAATGGAAGGGTACTGGAATCCGTGCTAGCGGCCATGGGGCAGGTTGGCTCACTCTTACTGCGTCAAGGCGAAGCTGCGACTGAAAGGGACGATCCGCGAGACAGAGCTGAGACGAGTAGCGATCTTGTCTTACCGCACCACAGTTCGACTCAACTTATCCTCGTGTGCGGACGGCAGAGTTTTCAACATCGCAAGTTCCCCTCTATGCTATAGTTATCAACACAGCTGGCGGTTAGCCTCGTCAGTGCTGGGCAACGCCTTTGCTTTCACAGAAAGGGGTTGTTATGGAAGTCTTTCTTGCTGTTCTGCTTGTGTTTCTGCAGCTGATAGTTGGGCTCCTCGGAGTCCAGAAGGCATACCTCGAGCTCAAAAGCTCGAGGAAGGAGGGGGATGACCGGTCCGAAGCACGACATGACGATCGTAGGCCAAAGCACTTGAAGGGTTGAGACAAAAGAATAGGGCCGGTGTTTGCCGACACCATTGGCCCTAGTCAAAACCCAGACAGCGTTGCCTAGCGCACCCTTTACGTACTAGGCTGCCGTCAGTCGTATTGTAGCCGTTCCGGATGACGGAAGTCAACGGCGGCTGCTGCCTTTTCGACAGCAGTTTTCAACATGCGCACCTTCAGATCTCGCTTGGGTGCAGGTGGACATCCCGTCGTGCCAGGTCCAAAGCGCATACGGGTCGTCTCAGCAGACGAGCTGCATGCGGAACAAAGTGCCACGGCAATGGCTCTGCGTGATGTATCCTGCAGAAAAGCCGTACGAACGGAGGCGAGCATGGAAGAGCCCAACACATGGAAATGCCCGGCCGGCACCTTTGTGGGATACGAGGATAGGGGATGCCAGCAGGTCAGAGGCATCCGCTACGCGAGCTCCGAGCGCTATGGCGCGCCCGTGCCGTACGTCTACGGACCGGGCGTGCACGAATGCATCGAGCCGGCGCCGTATAGCCTCCTTTGGGGGTGACCCCACCAACGTGACCATCTTTGGTCAGTCTGCGGGTGCCGACTGCGTCCGCTGCATCATGCTCGCAGAGGGAACGGACGGCCTGTACCGGCGTGCCATCATGCAGAGCGATCCCCTCGGCACCTTGGATGGTCGCGACGATATGGAGCGCAAGATCCTCGACGAGCTCAATGAGCTGCCGGTCGATGCCTCGCTCGACGAGATCCGCAGCGCCCAGATGCGCATTACCGCCAACGTCATAGAGAAAAGCAACGCCAAGTACATGATCTTTGGGCCGCACTTTGGGGTGCATCCCCTACCGGCGAAGTCGCAGATGGCAGCGCGCATACGTCAGGCGGCTCCCTCTCTCAACTGGGGCTTGGGCCGCTCGCCCATCGGTGCCTGCCATGCCATGGATTGCGTTCTGCTCTTTGGCCTGAGGGGAGGGGCTGACGTCCCCATAGCCATGGGCTATACCGAGGAAGATGTCCGTCGCCAAGGTTTGCCTATGCGGCGCATCTGGGCGGACTTTGCAAAGACGGGGGCCGTGACCTCATCTGGCGTCGAGGGCATGATCGAGATAGCCAATTGGACTAAGTAGTCCTGCACTGCTTGGCGGGTCGACGACTTGGCCAGCGGTACCTTTGCGGGATTACCTAGAGCGCATACCGTACCTCGGACATATAATTGCCGCATGGGTCGTCGTACATCCCCTTCTTCTTGGCGTGCAACTACGTGCCGGACTGGGAGCCCAAGCGTCGACGCGCTTCTTTTGGCGACGCTGATCCCGCTGGGAATCATCTAGGGCGTGGCAACTTGCATGCTGCGCTCTCGGGCGGGACCAAGGGGGACATCACAAATCCGGATGTGATTAACGACCCATCTCAGCGCCCTACGCAAAGAAGTCATCGGCGGTAATCTCGCTTTGAACGTTTCCCGCGTAGGAGTTTTGCGCAAGGCCGTACGGAGTGACGAAGGTTACATGGATGGCGCTTTTGGTGCCGGTCACGAAGCGAAAGTCGTTGATCTTGTGCCTAACACTTGCGTCGACCTCCTTTGTGATGCTGTACTCTTGCGTGGAGTATTTCATCTCGCAGAGGTTGATGACTTGGTCTCTCCTGTCGATGAGCAGGTCGATTTGGGACCCGCTGATTCCCCGCTCGGGATCTGCGGCGCAGCTCCACGTTGAGACGTTTGTGAGCACGCCCGATATACCAAGCGCCTTCTTCATTTCACAAATATGCTGAAGACAGACCCGTTCGAAGGCAATGCCGCACCACGCATTGCGCGCGGGTGTGTTTTCCTGGTTGGACCAGTAATGCTCATCTGTTGGGCGCTTCTCCAGGAACTTGTAATGGAAGAGGGTAAAGCTGTCTATGAGCTGGTATACGGCGTTTTTCCGCTCCTTTCCGTACTCCCGATACTTCCGGATGAACCCGCATTGCTCCAGCTCCTCGAGCTTCGACGTGAACCCGCCCGAGTTGGCCAGCCCCGTTGCCTCGAGGAGCTCTGTCCGCACCATGCCCGCCTTCTTGGTCCCGAGCGCCTCGATGATGGCCACATAGACATCGGGTCGCTTGAACAACGAACGAAACAGGTAGCGAAACTCGTCCTTGAGCGGGGCATCGCCAGCAAAGAAGATGCGATCTACGTTCTGGGAGAGACTAAGCTCCTTGCGCAGGAAGCTCCAGTAGTAGGGAACTCCTCCCATGACCATATAGCACTCAAGGAGCTGGTGGTGGTTCATGACGACCCCGCGTGACGCCGCGTATTCTGCGCACTCAGCCAAGGTGAAGGGCATCAGGTTGAT
>CACXDP010000188.1 GCA_902766445.1 uncultured Coriobacteriaceae bacterium | reverse complement strand
GGTGACACTTCATCACGATGATTACGACGGCTGATGGAGGTCCTCTCATGAGCTTGAATACCATGGACGAATACTGGGTGCCGGAGCATGTGAAGGAGTATCTTCGCAGGCTTGGGTTCGTGCTTCCCCTCGATGACATGGAGCCTTGGATTCGGTCTTGGGACGACTGGATGGGAGCGCGTGGGGACTTCTACGACTATCGCGACAAGGACGGGCTCGGGCGGGTGTACGAGGTTCACCGGCGGTCCATTCACCCTGCTATGCGCGTGTGCAAGGAGTGGGGCTCTCTTCTTCTCAACGAAGAGGTCAAGGTCGTTTGCGAGGACTAGAAGGCGACTGACTGGATCGGTGTGTTCTTCTCTTCAACCAATTGTATGGCGCAGGCACAGGCCACCGTGGTGAGGGCATTCGGCCTCGGCACGGTGGCCTGCGACATACTCCGCCCCTCCCCCTACGGCTGGCAACATCATACGGCACGGTCTTGACGCGGACGGATGCCCTCCTCGTCAACTTGCGACGAGGAGGGCATCCGTGCCCGAGGGACACGGCATCCACGCTCTACCAGTCCAGCGACATCTACGAGACGCCCTTTCAATGCACGCGCTTATGGCTGACGAGGAAGCCGCCCTCGTCCCGCACGACCTCCCACTCGCTGGCCAGGGGGTTCCTGTCCCCCACCACAAGGTAGTCGCACACCTCCGCATTGCCGCAGGTACCGCAAAGGATGAGCTGGCCATGTAGCTGCTCGATGCCAAAGAAGTCGCAGTTGCACAGGAGCGGTAGCACGTGCAGGAGGCCGTGGGCCTTCGCGAACTCGGCGTTGGGGCATTGCGTGAAGTGGTAGCGCGCCGCGTGGTTCTCACGGTCGTAGGGCTCGTCCACGTTGATGAAACCGTCCGGCCACTTCGCGATGTCCCTGCGGTCCCTGTTTCCCGAGCGGCGGAAGACCTTGTCGATGAGCCACATGTCGCGAGCCCGGTTGAGGTCGAACACCTTGCCAAGCTTGACGAACGCCCCCATAAACATACCCTGGACGAAGCCCTGCAGCTCCTCGATGGGCGGCTGGTCAGGGAGCGCCGCATAGAGCGCGAACACCAGGAGTCCGCCGTAAATGGCCGTCGCGTGGCCGTTCTGCTTACCGCCGTAGTCGGGGGCGTCCGTCAGAAAGGCCTCGTAGTTCCTCTCCACGTCGACCCAGATGCCTGCGGCTTCGTGCTCGCCATAGCGCCCTATCAGCCACTCTCTCATCTGGCCTTGGTATCGTAGGTCTGACAGGGATATATGATTCGTCGGCATGACCCTTCCCTCCTGGTATTCTGGTGCGCTTGCTAGCCGAAGATCCTGCGGTCCATGATCTCGTCGTGGCAGCAGTCGCCGTCCGAGAGGTCGGAGTGCCGCACGAACCTCACGTGCCTGGCGAGGCCCGCGTACGCCCGCTCGTCGGTCATGCAGAAAATCTTGCACAGGCCGCGGATGCCGTAGCGCTCGAACATCTCCACGTACATGCAATGCGAGATGCGGTATTCCACCTTCCCATCACCGACCTCGAAGGAGTCGTAGGTGATGCTGCCGTCGGCCACACGCTTCGCGTGGTCGCCCACGTTCCACCTCTCGGCAATCCTGTAGCTCATCGGAAGGAGGTCGATGACCCTGACCAGCACGTCGAAGAACCTCCGCCGCGCGGCGAAGCAAGCGTTCACGGTGTCGATCACCTGCTCGTCAACGAGGCCACGCTCCCTGAGCTCGAGGCACATGGCGATGACGGCGTAGACGTGCTCGACGCTCATCGAGGGGTAGGCATCATGCTCTCCAAAGGCTTCGGAGGCATACATCTGCCGCAACCTCTCACGATATGCGGTGACCATGCCGTCGACGTCTTCGAATTCTCGAGCTTCAAGCCCTCGTCTGTACGTCCTCGTGTACCGCTCGATGACCTTGTCCATGGCTCAAATCTTCTCCCATACGTCAGAGACACGCGGCCAGCGTGACTGGAAGCATATCGGCGATGAAGCTGATTGCCACTCCCACTCGGGATGCGTTTCTCTCGAAGGTTTCATCACACTAACTTTGTATTCTTGCAAATGCGCGCAAAGCCTTGCAGCACTTTGATGCAAAAGCAGTCATCGCCGTAATGCACACCACTATAAGCGCGAGGTCGCAGAGCGCCTTTCGGGAGAGCCTCCCCCTGCAGCGGCATGGTGCAATCGAGCGGCGAGATGGTGCGATTGTGCTTCCACGTAAGTCCGGCAGGCGTGCCATCCGAGCCTTCTGACGGCCGTCCTAGCCCATGTGCTCCTCGCCCCAAGTGCACAGCTGGTCGAGCACGACCATGAGCGACGCTCCGAGCGGCGTGAGCGAGTACTCCACCTTGGGCGGAACCTGCTGGTACGCGTGACGCGAGACGAGCTCGTCAGCCTCGAGTTCCTTGAGGTTTGATGAGAGGGTCCGGTCGGTGACGTTTCCCAGGTAGCGACGCATCTCGTTGAACCGCACCGGCTGATACTCCATCAGGCAGTACAGGATGGGCATCTTGTGCTTGCCTTGGATGAGTGACAGCGTGTAGCTGTAGCCCGTACCCTCGAAGCTCTCGCCCTCGATCTCCCTAGCGCCCGACATAG
>CACXDP010000187.1 GCA_902766445.1 uncultured Coriobacteriaceae bacterium | reverse complement strand
TCCACTCGAATCCTGCACAACTCGCAGGCGTTTGCGTACCGCGTGATAAACTAGAAGGTATGCTTCGTTGAATATTGTGAGACAATGAAGAAAGATGTGTGGAAGGCCGTGCGGTTATTTGGACATAGCCACAACGGGTAAACGCTCAACTGTATGACAGGATGAATTCAAAGGAGCGGCATGAACGAGCGACGCATTGCAATCCTCACTGACTCGGGCACAAACACACCCTTGGACTTCGTACGCGAGCACGACATCCGCGTAGTCCCCCTGCTTATCAACTACCGCGACGGAACCACGTACAAAAGCGGCGTGGACATCACCACCGACGAGGTCATCGAGCGCTTCAGCGAGGAAATCCCCTCGACGTCACTCCCCACGCCGCAGCAGATAATCGCCCTCATCGAGGGCGCCCGCGCCGATGGCTACGAACGCGGAGTATTTATAACGATCTCCGGAACCCTTTCCGCCACAAACCAAACGGTGCACATGGTGTCTCGCATGGTAAACGACTTCCCCCTCGTGATCATCGACACAAAGAGCATCGGTGTGGTCTCGGGCATGGTCGTGATGCAGGCGGCGAGGATGGTGGAGCAAGGCGTGCCCTTTGGGGAGCTCGAGGCACGACTCAATGACCTCTCAGAAAAGAGCGACGTGTTTTTCACGACGAAGACGCTTGAGTACCTCTACAAAGGCGGCCGCATCGGAGCCGTCACCTATCGTCTCGGAAGCGTACTCAATATAAAACCCGTCATCACCTGCGACGAAGAAGGGCGCTACGTAGTGGCGAAGAAGCCCCGTGGGTGGAATCGCGCGATTGAGGCTGAGGTCAAAATCATCCGTGACCTGGCGTCGAGATACGCCCAGGTGCGTATTGGTATCTGTTGCACGAGCAGCACAAACCTCTTTGCCGAACTCGAGTCCAAGCTACGAGCCGAGATACACAACATCACGGAGGTAGTGCGTTCTGGCTTGTCTGCCGACCTCATCGTACATACTGGCCCCGACTTGGTGGGCATTGGCATCCAGCCCTCATGACAAAGAGCCAGACCGTCACAGGAAGGCGCTCGCTTCGCTACGCGCTCGACGCTTCTTTTGGGCCCTTCCTTGTACACGCACGTCGCGTTCAGGTGCGGTAGCATGGAGTAAGGAATTCGTGTAGAGGGGAGCTAGACGATGGCATGGAATACAAACGTTCTCGTAGGACAGTCAGGTGGCCCGACGGCTGCCATCAACGCAAGCTTGGCGGGAGTGTTTGACACGGCGCGTGACCTCGGGGCCCATGTGCTCGGCATGCGTTACGGCATCGAGGGTTTTTTGGCGGGTAGGATCCTTCATCTCGATCGAACGCTCGGCAGCCCCATGGACGTGGAGCTTTTGCGTCGCACCCCCGCAAGTTTCTTGGGCAGCTGCAGATTCATGCTTCCTCGTCCAGAAGACGATCCAGCATTCTACAGAGACGCTTTCGCAAAGCTCGAGGCCGCTCGCGTTGGAGCCGTTTTCTACATTGGCGGCAACGATTCCATGGACACCATCGAAAAACTCAGCCGTTGGGGTAAGGAGCACCACAGTGACATCCGCTTCATCGGCATCCCCAAGACCATCGACAACGACCTTGTTGGCACCGACCACACGCCAGGCTATGGCAGCGCCGCCAAGTTCATCGCCACCACTACCCGCGAGATCACGCGCGATTCGAGCGTATACGACCTCAAGAGTGTCACGTTCATAGAGATTATGGGGCGAGATGCCGGATGGCTCACGGGGTCGGCGTGTTTGGCGGGCGAACCAGGCAACCCCTGCCCCGACCTCGTACTTCTGCCCGAGGTAACGCTCAATCAGGACGCCTTGCTGCAGCGCCTCTCGCTTCTCCTCGAGCGTAAAAACACCGTGGTGGTAGCCGTGAGCGAGGGCGTGCGCCATCGCGATGGCACGCTGCTCTGCGAGGCGGCAGCAGAGGCGGCAGACGGCACGCGCCTGGACGCCTTTGGCCACGTTGCGTCTCTCTCGGGCACGGGAAGGTACCTCGCGAGCGTCACACGTTCCGCGCTCGGCTGCAAGACCCGCGCCATCGAGCTCTCCACACTGCAGCGATGCGCCAGCCACGTGGCGAGTGCCACCGACCTCGCCGAAGCCTACGCACTCGGAGGAGCGGGAGTCTTGGCGGCTCGTGAGGGCAAGACAGCCATGATGAGCGCCATTACGCGCATCTTTGACAAGCCCTATCTTTACACCACCGACCTCACCCCCATAGAGGAGGTCGCAAACAAATCGCGCATGGTGCCCCGCGATTTTATCTCCGCCGATGGACTCAACGTAACGGCTTCTTTTGAGCGCTATGCCCGTCCGC
>CACXDP010000186.1 GCA_902766445.1 uncultured Coriobacteriaceae bacterium | reverse complement strand
CTTCGAGCTGGACGAGACGGGCGGTGCCCTGACGGCGCAGCTATGGCCGGAGGGAGACGAGCTCGCGTTGCACCTGAGCTACCAGGCTGCCCGCTACACCCCGGACTTCGCCGAGACCTTTGGGCGCACCTACGCCACCATCCTGCGGGGGCTCATGGATGCCGCGCGTCTCGTTGAGATACCGCTCGTGGACGAGGCGATTCTTGCCACTCTGGATTCCTTCAACCAGACCGAGGTGCCCTATGACGCTGGGGCTACGGTGCTCTCGCTCTTCGAATCGGCAGCGGCTGAGCATCCCGACAACGTCGCCGTGGTCTACCAAGACGCCCAGCTCACCTACGCCGAGCTCGATGCGGCCTCCGATGAGTTGGCGGCACGCATCGCCGAGACTGGTGCGGGTCTGGACGATGTCGTGTCCATCCTCATCCCGCGCGGACTCTGGATGGTTGTCGCGCCGATTGCCGCTCTCAAGGCTGGCTGCGTCTACCAGCCGCTCGACTCCACCTATCCCCCTGAGCGCCTGAGCTTCATGGTGGATGACGCGAGCGCTGCCGTGCTCGTGACGACGGCTGACCTCCGTGAGCGCGTCTCGGACTACGATGGATCCGTGGTGCTTCTGGACAAGGAGCCCGCTGCAATCGAGACGGATGCCGCGACTCATGAGCACGTTGCCGCGCTGCCCAAGCCGTCTCCCGAGTCGCGCTTCATCCTGCTCTACACCTCCGGTTCCACTGGCGTACCCAAGGGCGTGCAGCTTACGCATGAGAACCTCGTGTGCTTCATTGCTTGGTACCACAGGCGTTTCCAACTCACTGCCGAGTCGCGCGTGGGCGCCTATGCGTCCTTTGGCTTCGACGCAAACATGATGGATACCTATCCCTGTCTTTCGGCGGGTGCCGGCCTCGTCATCGTGTCGGAGGACATGCGGCTCGACATCGCGGCCATGGAGGAATACCTCGGCAACAACGGCGTGACGCATCTCTTCCTTACCACGCAGGTAGGCCGTCAGTACGTGCTCTATGCACATCCGAAGAACCTGCGTTATCTGCTTACGGGAGGCGAGAAGCTCGTTACGGTGGATCCGCCAGAGGGCTACGAGCTCTACAACATATACGGGCCCACCGAGGCAACCATATGCATCACGGAGTATCACGTGGAAGCGCGCGAGGAAAACATCGCCATTGGCCCTGCCCTCGACAACGTGTGTCTCTACGTGATGGATGCCCACGGCCGACGCGTGCCGCCAGGCGCCTGTGGCAACCTGCTCGCAGCGGGACCGCACGTGGGCATCGGTTACCTGAACCGTCCCGACAAGACCGCCGAGGTCTTCGTGCGCAATCCGTTCCTTGATGATACCCAGAACGATGCCGGCATGCCGCACTTGGAGCGGGCGTATCACACGGGTGACGTGGTGCGCTACCGCATGGACGGCGCTCTCGAGTTCGTCGGTCGCGCCGACGGCCAGGTAAAGATCCGCGGCTTCCGCATCGAGCTTGCCGAGGTGGAGGGTGTCGTGCGCGAGTTTGGCGGCATCACCGACGCCACCGTGGCCGCCTTCGACAAGCCTTCCGGCGGCAAGTACATCGCGGCCTACATCGTCTCCGACGAGACCGTGGACCCCGCGGAGCTCGCCGCCTTCATCCGCGAGCGCAAGCCTCCCTATATGGTGCCCGAGGTCATCATGCAGATCGATGCCATCCCGCTCAACCAGAACGGCAAGGTGAACCGCCGCGCGCTGCCAGAGCCGGTACGCGCCGAGCACGAACACGTAAAGCCCGCGACCGAGATGCAGCGCCGCCTCTTTGCATGTGCGGCCGAGGCCATGGGACATGAGGACTTCGGTGCGGACACCGACCTCTACGAGGCTGGACTCACCTCCATAAGCTCCATTCAGCTCAACGCGCTCATCTCCCGCGAGTTTGGCGTTGACCTGCGCACGTCCGATTTGCGCGCCAACCCCACGGTAGTGGCGCTGGAGGCGCTTCTGCAAAACCAGGTACAAGAGGCCTACGAGTCCATCGTCACGCGCGACCCCTCGATGTCCTGTCCGCTGACGACCAGCCAACAGGGCGTCTTTGTGGACTCCGTCGCAAATCCGGGCAGCACAATCTACAACATCCCCTACCTGTTGCGCATTGGTGCGGGTGTCGACCTCGACCGCTTGGCCCAGGCGATAGGCGTGGCGGTTGCTGCGCATCCCTGCCTGGACGTCCGCCTCGTGCTCGATGATGACGGTGAGGTTCATCAGCGCCTCGCGAATGATGCCGAGTCGTTTGTGCCTTCCATCGTAGAGGGGCTGGACACCGCGACGCTCGTGCGTCCGTTTGACCTTTTGGGCGGGCGTCTCTTCCGTGTGGAGATTCACCGAGCGACGGACGGTACGTACCTCTTCATTGACGCGCACCATATCGTGGCTGATGGCACCTCGCTCTCCGTGCTGCTGGACGACATCAGCCACGCCTATGCAGGCGAGGCCATTGAGGCGGAGACCTATGGCATGCTGGATGTCGCCTTGGCCGACCAAGAGCTGAGCCAGAGCGAGGCCTATGGTGCTGCGGAGGCATTCTATCGCGAGCGGTTCGAGGGCTGTGCTCCCACATCCGATCTCGCGCACGACTTCGAGCAGCCTCCTGCCCGCTGCGCTTCGTTGGTGCGCACGAGCGCAGCAGTGTCACCCGCCGCGCTCGAGGCCCGTTGCGCGGAGCTCGGCGTCACGCCCAACGCGTTCTTTGTGGGTGCCTTTGGTGCCGTGCTTGCGCGCTATCGCTTCCAGCAAGAGGCGACCTTCGTCACCATCTACCACGGGCGCAACGAGGCGCGGCTTGCTCGCTCTGTGGGCATGTTCGTAAAGACGCTGCCCGTACGCGTGGACACGTCGCTTGCCGCTGCGGACTTCTTCGCAGCCGTGCGCGACCTGCTCATGGGTTGCATGGACAACGACATGTACCCGTTCGCCGAGGTGAGTCGTGCATACGGCATTACCCCCACCACGCTTCTGGCGTATCAGGGTTCAAACTTCAACATACAAGAGCTCTGTGGCGAGTCGGCCGAGCTCGTACGGCTGGATCTCGACGCCGCCAAGGAGCCGCTGAGCTTGTCGGTGGTGGTTGACGGCGACGCGCACACCTACGACCTGCAGTATCGGTCTGATCTCTACGACGAGACGACAGCCGGTTGGTTCATCGACAACCTTGAGCTTGCGCTCAATCAGCTCATCGAAGGCCGTGACCCGGCAGACCTGCACTTGCTCTTTGACGAGGCACCGCGCATGGTGGACGTGCCCGCGCACGCCGG
Organism: uncultured Coriobacteriaceae bacterium; assembly: GCA_902766445.1. GTDB lineage: Bacteria > Actinomycetota > Coriobacteriia > Coriobacteriales > Atopobiaceae > RUG440. Next base: position 3,790 of record CACXDP010000186.1, on the reverse strand, counting down.
TAAGACCTTCGTGGATCTCTTTGCCGAGACGGTCGCAGCCTACCCGACAAACGTCGCCGTGCGCGATGCCGAGAGCCAGCTCACCTATGCCGAGCTCGATGCGGCCACTGCGGCCGTGGCGGCTCGCCTGCGCGAGACGGGCTTTGGACCGGAGCAGTATGCCTGCGTGCTGGCCGGTCGAACGAAGGAGTTCGTCATAGGCATGATCGGTGTCATGCGCGCCGGCGGTGCCTATGTGCCCATGGACCCGGACTACCCGACCGACCGCTTGGCATACATGCTGGAAAACAGCGATGCCCAACACCTCCTGCTCATGCCCGAGTATGCAGATCTCGTGAGCGGCTTTGACGGCGTGCGCGTGGACCTCGCCGACGTCACAACCGCACCCGCCACGGCCGCAGAGCTCGAGTCCTGGCGTCCGAGCCCGCAAAACGTGGCTTACATGATCTACACCTCTGGTTCGACCGGCAAGCCCAAGGGCGTCATGCTCGAGCATCACAATCTGATGAACCTCATCGAGCACCTCCAGAGCTTCCAGAAGCCCACTGCCGATGACGTGTACGGAGAGTTCGCCAGCTTCTGCTTCGATGCCTCGGTGCACGACCTCTTCCTGCCCTTTACCGTGGGTGCGAGCCTCTACATCATCCCTGCCGAGGTGCGCCAGGACGCCATCGCCGTGTGCCAGACATTCCGTCAAGAGCCCATCACCGTCTCCACCATGCCCACCCAGATGGGCGAGCTCGTGGTTGACCAGCTTGAGGGCGACTGCGCGCTGCGCATGATCTTCCTCGGTGGCGAGAAGTTCAAGCGCTTCTACGACCGCCCCTATGTGCTCGTAAACGGCTATGGCCCAACTGAGAACACGGTCGAGTCCACGCTCTACGTGGTGGACAAGCCCGAGGACAACATCCCCATCGGTCGCTCCATCCTCAATGTCCGCAGTTACGTGGTGGAAGAGGAGATGCACCGCGTGCCCGTCGGCATGCCCGGCGAGCTCGTACACGCGGGACGGTCGGTTGCTCGCGGCTACCACAAGCTGCCCGAGAAGACTGCGGCCGCCTTCGTGGAGAACCCCTTCGTCACCTGCGAAGACGAACGTGTGATGTATCGCACGGGCGACCAGGTACGCATGCGGGGCGACGGAAACATGCTCTACATCGGACGCATCGACAATCAGGTGAAGATTCGCGGCTATCGCGTGGAACTCGGCGAGATCGAGGGTGCCATGCTCTCGCACGACGACGTGGATGAGGTCGCCGTCATCGCCCCGGATCTCAACGGCACCACCCATATCGTTGCTTATTGGACCGGCGTGGATGTCGATGAGGCGGCGTGGCACGAATTCCTTGCACCGCTGATTCCCGACTACATGATGCCGAGCTTCTTTGTGCATCTGGATGCCATGCCCGTCACCTCCGGCGGAAAGATCGACCGGCGCGCGCTGCCAGCCCCGACGCCGGGAGCTGCAAAAGAGGGCGACTACGTTGCCCCGACCACCGACCTCGAGCGCAAGCTGTGCGAGATGTTCGAGAAGGCCCTCGGTCGCGAGCGTGTGGGCATAGATGACGACTTCTTCGATCTGGGAGGCACGTCGCTCTCCGCAAGCAAGGTGGCGGTGATGTGCTTCAACGTGCAGCTGCCCATCGTGTACGCCGACCTCTTCGAGCATCGCTGCGTGCGGGCGCTCGCGGCCGTGGTTCAGGAGAACTCACCGGACGCGAAGGCGGCGTCTGAGGCTGCGGCCAAGGAAAGCCCGGCAAAGGAAAAGCCCACGACAACGACCGCCCCTGAAGCAGGGGAGAGTGGCGCACGCAAGCCCTCGTTCTCCATTCCTTCAGGCACCGAACACGATCTCGCAGCTGCGCCTGGCGCCTACGACTACACCTCAATCAATCAGCTGCTCGCTGAGAACGTCTCGGAAAACGTGGGCTTTGTGGCGGACGAGGGTCTGGGCGACGTGCTTCTCACGGGTGCTACGGGCTTCTTGGGCATTCACGTACTGCGCGACTACCTGGATTCCCACCAGGGCCGCATTTGGTGCATCGTCCGTAAGGGTGGGCATCGAAGTGCGGAGAGGCGTCTGTCGCATCTACTCATGTACTACTTCGAGAAGCCTTATACCGAGCTCTTTGGCGAGCGTATCATTTGCGTCGAAGCAGACATTTCCAATCCTGCGGACGTTGCGTCGCTCGAGCGCATTCCCTTCCGGACGTTGGTGAACTGTGCCGCCTGCGTCAAGCATTTCGCTGCTGGCGACGAGCTCGATCGCGCCAACGTTGCGGGAGTGAGCCACTTGGTAGACCTCTGCGCGAAAGGTCACAAGCGTCTGGTGCACATTTCGACCATCTCTACGGCGGGGGAGAGCCTCAATGGCAAGCCTGATCCCTCTCACCGTCTGACTGAGGCCGAGCTCTTCTTTGGCCAGAATATCAACAATGCCTACGTGCGCAGCAAGTTCTTGTCAGAGCGTTGTGTCCTGCAGGCTGTGGCGGACGAGCGCATCGAGGGCAAGGTCATTCGCGTGGGTAACCTCATGAGTCGTGCGTCGGACGGTGAGTTCCAGATTAACTCCATCACTAATGGATTCATGCGTACGCTGCGTGGCTACGTTGCCGTGGGTGGCTTCCCTGTGGGCGGCATGGATGCCGAGATGGAGTATTCTCCCATCGACTCCGTGGCGTCTGCCGTGCTGCGGTTGAGCAAGGCCTCATCGCGCTTCACGGTCTTCCATGCGTGCAACAACCACAGGGTGCAGATGGGCGACGCGGTATTTGCCATGCGTGAGCTCGGCTTTGGCATTCGTGTTGTGGAAGACGAGTACTTCGCGAAGATGCTTGCGGACTACAGCACTCGTCACGAAGGCTCGGACGCCGTGAGCGGACTTATCGCATATGCTTCGCACGATCCGCAGAGTGCCTGTTACTTGGGCTATGACAACACGTTTACCACAAAGGCGCTGTACCGCCTGGGCTGGAAGTGGCCCATCACGGACGACGCCTATCTCAAGGGGGCCATACAGAAGCTCGATGAGCTTGGCTTCTTTGACGAAGCGTAACAAGGCGACGGAAAGGTGGCAGGGGGACGCTTGGGTGTCCCCCTGCCGTAGCCTAGTCGCCATGTCAGACCGAATGATCGTCTGGTGGTATTCTTCTTATCAAGACCAAAACCGCTCCAACTCAAACCATAGGCAAGGGGTTCCCATGACGAAGAGGCGCTATCTGTTCTTTGACATCGACGGCACGCTGGCTGCAGGAGGCTACGGCGAGACCTTCATTCCCACCACCACACGGATGGCCCTCGACCGCTTGCGCGAGGCAGGGCATTTCTTGGCCATCTCCACCGGTCGGTCCCAGGCCATGGCCATTGACATGATGCGTGACATGGGCTTCGAGAACATGGTTTCTGACGGGGGCTACGGCGTCACCATCGATGGTGAGCTCCTGGGCATCACGCCCCTTCCGCGCGAGAAGATGATCGCGCTCATCCGCGAATGCGAGGAGAAGGGCTTCCCGTGGGGCTTGCAGGTGGAGAACTCGGTGACGCGCTTTGTGCCAGACGAGCGCTTCATGGACTTCACGCACGACGTGTACATGAGCGCGCGCGTGGTGCCCGGCCTCGATCCCGAGGACTATCCGGAAATCTACAAGGCCTACGTCGCCTGCTACGCGCCGGACGAGCAGCAGCTTGAGACCCTGAAAGAGCTTCCGTGGTGCCGCTTCCACAAGGAGTACATCTTCGTGGAGCCTGCGGACAAGGCCTTTGGCATCCGCAAGATCATGGACCACCTAGG
>CACXDP010000185.1 GCA_902766445.1 uncultured Coriobacteriaceae bacterium | reverse complement strand
CCCGCGATCCTCGCACGCAGCCATGGACGGCGAGACAGTCGGCCTCGACGACGTCTTCTCCAACGGAGCCGACTACCCCGGCGACCTCGCACTTCCCGCCAAGGAGGCTGTGAACTGCCACTGCACCATGGACGTGGGGGTGAGGAAGTCCGCCTGCGCTGTAGGGAAGTGGCCCAGCCTGGTTCTTGGGTCAGGCTCGGGAGGTGTGCCCGCCGGAAAACCGTACAAGTTGGATGATGCTTGGTTTAATCCGAACGATCCGGAGCAGGTTGCCATGGCGCTTGACTGGTGCAGGAACGTCATACGACATGCGCCGGTTGAAAACGCTATGGTCATGACGCCGACCGGCGACATCTGGCGCTCCGTCGGCACGGTCGATTCAGTGAATCTGGACGGCGCGCCACTGGACGGCGCGATCGTAGTCCACAACCACCCGGAAGAGGCCGGTGGCGAATCGTTTGGCGGCGACGACTATGAGTTTCTCCGCGAACATCCCAAAGTCTCGGAGTTGTGGGCTGTGACTGAGGATTTCGACCACCGAGTTAGACTGTTGAAGGAACTTGACAAGTCGTATAATGATGTGTATGGGTACGTCGTATACGTAGACGGTGAGGACTATAAGCATCTCGTAATGGAGTGGCTGCGTGAGCAAGGATATGTTGAATATAAGCGGACGCTTCTATGAGCCGACACCGGAAGAGGCAAAGCGCATCGAAGCCGCAAGGGCAGATTTCCTGCGCGAATGTGACCAGATAGCAGAGACCATTGGGGACGACGGGCACTTCCATGGTTTCAACAACGCGTACGATCCCTATAAGGACGCCCGCAGGCGTTTTCAGGCGCGTATGCACGAGATCGTTGGTGTGCCAGACTAGAGGCCAGCCAACAAAACAACGGTTAACCAGCAGTCCCGCGAGGGGTCTTTTTCATAGCCAAAGGAGGAAGACAATGCCGACAGAGGAGAAGGACCCGTACTCTCCATTCTTCGGGACGGTGAACTGCCGGATCGCCCGAGTGGGCGACGGCGGACCGGGGCCGTTCACGAAGCTGTGCGACAACATAGAGGCGAACGCCGCCGCGAGATGGCTTCGCTCGGCCGACTCTCTGGTAGAGGATGTTCTCGACAGCGGAGGGCTGACGAAGAAAGCGAGGAGGAAGCTCAGGCGCATCGCCGATTCCATAAGCAACGCCGCCCTGGCGCTTGACGGGCTGCGCGACGACATCAACGCCATAAAGCTCGGGGAGTACCGCAGGATCCACGGAGACCTCCCGCGCACGATTTAGTCCTATTGAAAGCGAGTTGTCACGCCCCACTTCGCCAAGGGGCTCCCCCGCCGCGACTCGTGCGGCAGGACCATCGAGCTGGACCTCTAGGCCGCAGCCCGCGACCACATGCGACGCGATTGGAACACCAAGCCCCGATAGGGGCTTTTCTCGTAAGGAGGCAAGCGTGAGCCTCGCGAACGGGAACATGGTCGCCGGCAGCTCGTGGCCGAGCCTCGCCTACCACGAGGCCGTCCACGGCGCGGAGCTGGCCCTTTGCGCGGGGCGCCACAGGGACCTCGCCGACTTTTGGTCCGCGTGGTCGATCGGCGAGGTCGCGGGCGAGGTCGTGGGCGAGGCGTATGATAGTGTGGGTGGCAGGTCGACGGGCTTCTCGTGCGACGAGCTCGTGCGCAGAATCTCGGGATGTGCCGGCAAGAACGATTCCGAGGCCTTGTGCGAGGCTTGCAGGGACGCGCGCGTGAACGGACCCGACGCCCAGCCGATCTCGCTGGCCATCGTCGAGTTGCTAAGGAGCAGGCTATGATCTTCGTGGACACGGTGGACATAAACCCCTATCTGCACCGGACCCCCGGAAGCGGGATTCCCACGCTCGACCCGGACGCTCCCGACTGGGCGCGAGAGTGGTGGGAGGCATACCTCGCCGCGCGGGAGAAGATGTCGGAGGGCATCCTGACCGGCAAGGGATCCGTAAAGTTAGAGTAGCCAATAGGGGGCGGCCCATGGGTCTCAACATCAATTATTCCATCAGGTGCGATCATTGCGGCGTAGAGGTTCCGATCGAGCTGAGGAGCATGCGCACCCTGCCCGACGCCATAGCCGTCGCGAACAGAGACGGCGGTTTTTGGGAGCAGGTGGACCAAGACAAGTGCGTGTGCGGGCGTTGCGCGCCCGAGCTGCACGCGATTCTTGACGCCCACGAACGCAACCTCGCGGAGTTCTAATTACCTCTGAGTTGGGAAGTTATGCCGGAGAGAGAGCTGGGCTGTAGATAGGCCTCGCGAAGTATTCGCAGAAGCTTTCCGTATGTGGCAAGAGGATAGTGAGTCGCAGCTTGCTGCTATAATAGGAGCGATGATTGATACTGCGCTGAGGGGGTCGTCTGAAATGTTGAGGGTGCCCAATGAAATCGAAAAGCTATATAACGAGTGGGCTAATGCGCAGATTGACCCCATGCATCCGATCGAGAAGCCCAAAGAACTTCAAGATTATCTTGAAGAGCGAAAGCGCATCATCGAGCAGGCAGAGGCCAACGGCTGCATGATCGGCTAGTGGGGGCATGCGATGGGACTTCACGAGCAAAGCTACCACAGGTGCGACAGGTGCGGCGCGGAGGAGCAGGTATCCGACGCCAACGTGATTCTGCTGACGGCGCACGTCGAGGACGAGACCATGCTTCGCGCCATCGAGGCCACGGCACGCGCGAAGATCGAGAACGCGCGGCTCTCCCATGCCTGACATCTTCCAGCTGAGCGCCGACCTCGGCAACATCGCAAAGACGATAGCGTCGGCGGATGACAAGCTGAGGCTCGCCGAGGCCGGTGTCGCGCTCGGCGAGCTCGCTGCGGAGAACAGGCGGCTCGCCGCCGAAGTCGCAGAGCTGCGCTCCAGGCTTTCGAGGCGCAAGGACCTCGAGTACAGAAGAGGCGCCTACTACGTCGTCATGGGCGGGGGCGAGTTCGAGGGCCCGGTATGCCGCGAATGCTACATGGGCAAGGGACTGATCAACCGCCTCAAGTGGAACGGCTTCCACGAGCTGTGCTGCACCGTGTGCAAGACGGCTTACAATCCGGAGGAGGCCGGCGAATACGAACCTCCCTCCGGCGTCACGTTCCTGTGAGTGAACTGTTTTCAGTCAAAGGTCCCCGCGAGGGGCCTTTTTCATGACCAGAGGAGGAAGGAAATGCCAACGGAGGAGAAGGACCCGTACGCCCCGTTCTTCGGGACGGTTAACTACCATATCACGCGAGGGAGCGACGCTAGCGGCCCGGGGCCGTTCACGAAGCTGTGCGACAGCGTCGAGGCGAACGACGCCACAAGATGGCTTCGCTCGGCCGACTCTCTGGTGGAGGACATCCTCGACGACGGGGGGCTGCCGAAGAAGACGAGGAAGAGGCTCAAGCGCCTCGCAGACTTCGTAGGCAACGCCGCACAGGCGCTTGACGAGCTGCACGACGAAATCAACGCCATAAGGCTCGGGGAGTACCGCAGGTTGCACGGTGACCTCCCGCACACGATCTGACACACGGAGTAGAGAGCATGCAGACGGCCCCAAAAGGGGCCTTTCCCGTAAGGAGGCAACATGCAGGACGAAACCATGCAAGACAACATCGCTGCCACAGGCAGCCAGACCAAGCTCTCCCCGCCGTGGGTCACGTGGGTGCGTGAGGCGATGGCGCTCTTCGAGCACGACGAGGAGGTCACCGTCGAGCTCGACGAGGACGCGCCGTCGCTCGCGATCCGCGTCACCAACGCCATCAAGGCCGACGCGCTCGCGCAGATCGTGCCGACCGAGATGCAGTTCGGCAACGTCACGCTCGGGATCGCGGTCATCCCCGCGAACGAAGAGGCGACAGACGAGCAGGTGTGGCGCTGGGCCTTCGACGGCAACCCCGCGCTCGCGGGAACCGACGTGGAGGCGCTGCCAGACGGCTCGCCCGCCACGTTCGCCCTCTTCGCGCCCGAGTGCGCCCAGTGGTTCGCCGACGACCTGACGAACCCTCTGGGTCTGCAGACCAAGACCTACGAGCAGATAGCCCGTGACGTGCTGGTCGCCGGGAGCGTGCGCATCACCTCCGACGTGATTGACTGACAGGAGAGCGGAATGCTAGAGCGATTCAGGCGGATGGTGGCCGACTACTACAACAGCCGGGTCGACGCCACCGACGCAAAGAAGATCACGACCGACGACGTGTACGTGGTCTGGTCGTGCAAGACCCTGCAGAACTGGAAGGCCCTGCTCTCCACCGACGTGCCGGACCTCATGTACTACGAGCTCACCTACGACGGCGACAGGCGGAGGACGTACCTCGACGCGTACAGGAAGTGGGAGAACGTGACCGTTCCCGACGAGGCGGTCTGACGCCCGTCGACCCCCAACAACGACGGCAGTCCGAGGCCGCCCACGTGGGCGGCCTTCTTCATGACCATCCGAGGAGGTGGCTAGATGCTCTACAAGGACGCTCCAGGGGCAACCGAGGTCAGCGAGGGGAACGGCTCGATCACGGGATACGCCGCTACATGGATCCGCAAGGGCGACGTGATCGCCAAGGGCGCGTTCGCGGAGGACGTTGCGGAGAAGGCCGAGGCGGGCAAGGTGGTCCCGTTCCTGTGGAACCACGACAGCGGCGACATGGG
>CACXDP010000184.1 GCA_902766445.1 uncultured Coriobacteriaceae bacterium | reverse complement strand
CACCTCGCCAGAGTTGATAGAGGAGTTTGGAATGGTATGGACGTTGTTCTCAAAGTCCTTGACGATGGTCTGGCGCCACGTCACGTCGAGTACGATTCCTTCTGTCTGGCCCATCTTTACGTGGTCACCTGGCTGCACTATCTTCATGAGGGTGATTTGCAGCCCAGCTATGAAGTTCGAGATGGTGTCCTGCAGGCCAAGTGACAAGGCCACACCACCGACGCCAATGGCTGCCAGCAAGGCGCCTACATCGATACCGAAGCACATGGAGAGAATGACCGAACCACCAACCGCCCACACTACGATTCGCACGATGATCTCGATGATGGAACTCGATGGCAGCGGAGCTCCATCGCTCGAGAGCAGCTTGCGAATGATCCTTACCGAGTAGCGCGACAAGATGCTTGTGATGATGAGCAGCACTACCGCCACGATGATTCTGGCGACATAGTCTCCATTGGCAAAACTGTTTACGCTCTGTTCCAATTCGCTCATGACCGAACTCCCTTCCGTGTCCGCCTCGTCATGCGCCACTAGAGTATAAAAGGGGCCGCGGCCCGAAACCGGCACAATTCGAATCGCTATCGAACCACCCGTTTCGCGCCGCGGCCCCAGCTAACGAGACCTTATGTCAAAGAGCCTAGTCGAGGTCTTCTCCGTTGCTCGCGATGACCTTCTTGAATCTATTCTACCCTCAAAACGGACCGAATGGATATTGATTGATTCGTTTCCAAAACCGGTGCAGGTAGATGACGCTTTTTTCCCATTTTTACATGAACGATTCGTAAGGCCGCTAAAGGATTGGAGCAGCACGTACCAGTGGATGGTTTCGCCGTCGAAGGTGTAGGTTGGCGCAGTCTGTCGTGCGCCACAGCACCTTCGGCTGCCAACGCCTCTGCCACAGTCTCGGCTCTCCCGGCGGTCGCTATCACCATACCCAGCCACGCGCAGAACGACATGAGCACAATTACGACGATGCACGTCATCGCGATTGCCAGACTCCCACCCCGCTCGCCGAACGGCCTTTGCCCTCGACGCGTGTCTCGGGCGTTCCATTCTCCTGCATGGCCGCCTTTTCTTCGTCCCACCATCAACCATCACGACCACGCTACCTCGTTGCTAGACCTTTGCACCGCCATCACTGTCCGGGATCCTAGAATCCCATCCGTCTCGCCGCAGCCGAAGACCGCGCGTTGAGCCACGCCTGCGGGCACCAGACCGTCTGCGAGAGGGCACGTAGCCCACCTCACTTTTTGCACGCTCTGCTACGCGCTCTTGTGGCGTTGCCTACACGCCTCACCGCCTTAGCCGAATCCGCGCTCAATCACAGACGCATCGCCTTCGCCCTGTTCCGCCAAAATCGGCGACAAAACCGCCATGATGAGCACCACAACGAGCGCCCGCGTCGCGGACTCCACCACACACCGTCCAACGATGATGTCCAGGTTTGCGACCAGCGCGTCAATCACCCCTTGAGCGAGCCCGCGAGGCACCAGTACCACTCGTTGCCAATGAGAAAACCGGCCATTGTTCACTTCGCCTTTCTCTTTGGGGGTCTCACGTTGTTCTGCACGATTGCCAGCCCGAACTCGAACTCGTAGGTACGCTCAATGGGCTGGTTGTGCTTCGCGACTTTCTCGGCAAGAGCGTAAATCTTTAGTTCTATGACTACGCGAGACTTGGAGTTGGAGAGAATTACGCCGATAGGCGTGATCACCTCTGTGATGATTGCTACTACGATTGACTCCAAGAGGAACCGCCTCCCAAAGGACGAGATCGGACTCTCGGGTAGTAGTTTCCATCGACGTCACAAAGTCTCATTCTGAGCTGTCAACTAATGTTTGCTTCTTGTGGTGAAGTATTCTCAAATAAGGTATATTGAGTTGTGATTGCAAAAGCAGTCATGCGTCAAGGGAGGGGCCAGTAGTCGAAAACCGGTTATTGTGCCGTTCTCGAACATGTATGGAGCAAGTTGCAGCCTTTTCAGAGGCGCCTAGAAATATGACGCTGTAGGATGTCAGAAGGCGTCGTATCGAGCCAAGAAATAAGGTGGGTAGTTTGGGTCGCAGGAGAAACAATCCGAATCTCGTGGATGAACTCATTGAGGGTCGCTGGACTATGGACCAAGACGAATTTGAGGAAAAGAACTACTCACTGAGTAGTAGCGATATGAGCAAGGTTGCGTCCGCCATCAGTCGTATGGAGGACGAGTTCATGAGCGATAACTTCGACTTCGGTGTATAGGGGCAAAGCGTGGACAAGATCATCTCTTCTCTAGCCGGGCTGGGTGTGCTTGGCCTTATTTTAACTGCTGCGATTGCAGCTACAGGTCTTGCTGGCGCGGCCAGCATTACGGCGGCGTTGGCATTGTTGGGCCCTGGGGGAATGGTTGGCGGCGTTTTGACGCTAGGCGTCGCCGCATTGGCCGCAAAAGGCATTGCCGAATTCGGATTTGACGCCATCTTCACCGGAGTTGCCAAGGAACTAGTTAATCGTGGCGAGTCGATTGATTCCATAATTGATAAGGTGGATGGCATGATCATCTCGAAAGAGCTTAAATTGAAAGTCAAGGATGAGCTTGAGAAGCTTAGAGCAGTATAGTTGCTTATGTTCTTGAAAAATTCATGGTCGGTGATCAAGGCAAGAGCGTGGCGAACAGAAGCCACGCTTTTGCGGTATCTATATCCCCGTCAAGTCTGGCCCTCGAGCTCGGCGATGCATGCGTTGCGGTCCGCAATCTGCCGCTCATAGTCTGGGCCGATACACCGCCTACTTCATGATTGTCCGCCTCCGCTTGTTGCTGACCTTCCTGCCCGCCCGCCCGAGCTTCCTGCTGCTCCTGCGTCTCCTACTGGCCGCCATTGGTCTCACCGTCCATGCTGTACCATCTTTCGTTACCGTGGCCGGCCCACATGAAGGCAGCCCACCAACCTGTGATGAGGTTAGTGGGCTGTCACAAATAAGTTGAGCTAGCTGATTAAAGGGCGTTCTCCAGCTCTTCTTCGGTGTAGCCGAACATGTAATCCTCGTCCTTGCCGTTTGAGACCCAGATATCAGCTGCGTCCCATACGCTTAGAGTTTCGCCGTCGTCATCATAATCGTCGTAGTCGTCATCAATGTCATCACTCGCTTTGCCTTTGAACCCGCCAAACAAACCCATAGTTCCCTCCAGTCGTTGCGATCAGGTGTCAAGTTCCATTATGCATTCTGAGATGATCCTATCGCATGCATTGCAGGCGAACACGTCCCCATTCTCCGCCTGCGACATGCCGGGGCAGTGTGGGCACCAATCACGGCTTGCACAGGCCATGCATTCTCTCGTGTTTTCCCACCTCATTGAGTCCATCACCCTTTTCCTCTCGTGGCCATCCCAGGCTTCTCGTACCGTGCCGGTCACGACATCGCCCAAAACGTTCTTCAATGAGATGCAGGGGTGAATCTGTCCCTCAGGGTCTATCGAAATCGAAGTAACACCGGCCCCGCACATGTACTCCGTGCGCACGAAACCGCTTGCAGTCACGTCGATCGAAAAGAAGTTGTCTCGAACGGTGGAGATGGCCTCCTTGATGGCCGTCCTGTCCCCTACGAAGTATCGCATGGGCCTGTCGCTGCCATCGTTCCTCATGATGAGGCTCATGTTCACGCGGTATTCAGCCTCAAGCTCCTTCGCGAGCCTGACGATGTTTGGAAGATCGTGGTGGTTGATCGACAGAAGCATCACATTGAGAACAACGGGGACATCGAGGCCCCTCAATCGACGCACCACGTGTAGCGTTTTGACAAACGACCCAGGGACACACGTAACCAAATCGTGCACTTCGGGACACGAACCATACAGGCTGATGAAGAATGCCCTCGGTTGCGCGGCAGCCATACGCTCGAGCATTTGCTGATTGTCGTAGAGAGAAAGCCCGTTTGTGTATACGTCACAGACGAACCCGCGTTTCCTGGCATAGAAAAACACCTCTGGGAAGTCCCGATGCATGAAGGGATCTCCACCGGTTAGGGCAATGTGCATGCATCCTAGTTTTGCAAGCTCGTCGATTGTCCTGCGGTACACCTCGAAAGGAAGCTGTCTGGGCGGCAATACGAGTCCCGGGTAATGGGCATAGCAATGCACGCAGCTCTCGTTACACGCATAGGTCATCTCGAAAGTCGCTGAGTATATCTGATCAAACGGCTCTAGGCTCCGTATCACGTCCCCTTCGACATCTTCCTCTGGAATGACCACGGCGCGCGGAGTGACCTCGGCCTCTTTGCGCGTTCCGTCAAGCAGCACAACTCCCGCCTGATGGAGCTCCTCCACGAATTCCCGCACGTCGTCCGCGATGTCGATGGGATCGCAATCATACTCAATGGATATGTACCTTGCAATCGCATCGAGATCGCATCCGCAATCATAGGCAATCTTGTGCCAGATGTCAGCAGCAACGTTTTCGAGCGTGAGCAGTTGCCGATTCCTGAGGTCATAGAGGACGGTAAAGGGCTCGTACTCCCTCCAACAGACTTCGCTCGGGTCAAATGTTACTCGCATCATGCCTCCAAATGAAAAGGCGCCCGTCTCGATGGGCGGGCGCCTCTTCAACCATTCTGTCTGTGTGTGCTATGCGCGAAGGCAGTGGGAGCGTCCTGAACCACCACGGGAGCATGACATGGAGGTAACGTTTGCTACAGAACCCTTCTTGGTAACCTGGGGCTTAACGTAGGTCTTCTTCATGTGAACCACCTTTCGTCGACGGACGACGCGAGCACATTACCCACGCCATGTCAATCATAGTGTTTGTTGCAGCAACAGACAAGAGTGTTTTGCGCGAAGATTGATTATTATGCTCCTTCGCAGCCAGTTTACCTGCAGTTATATACGCTCTGTTTTTAATTTGTCGAATAATTGAAAAAACGGTGCCATCTACCTGCGCTTTTCCAATCAAATTGTACGGTAAAAATTCAGACTAGATAAATATGCAGGTAACAGCCATTGCTCTCACCATCCATGTAATGCTCCTTCGTCTCGCGTGCGGGCAGAGACGAACAATACCCGCACCAGTTACCGATACGGGCATTGTTGCGGGGAGTCACAAATCCATTGGAATATCGTCTACTTTGAATACCCTTATTTGAAGTTGGACGTCAATAGCATAAACACTTGACCCATGCATTAGCTGACAGCATAAAAGCCGCTTACCGTCCACGAATGACTTCTCGTTGTAAAAGAGCGCGTTCGAGGGTAAAAAAGTCCTTGAAGTGGTTAAGCAAGTGAAATTGGAATGTTAGAAAGGAGCTGGTATGTCCAGCATTCAAACCATGCCCTCCGAAACGGGTGGCACCAACGAACCTGCAGACGTGTACTCCGTTGAGCTAAGCGAGGAACAGCGTAGTTTTATCGAGGAGGCCGCATCCTCAAAACGATACAAGGACAGGCTCGTGCCACAAGAGTTCATCGACGAGTTCAAGCCGAGGTTGGAGGACTTTGCCTCCATTACGCCAATCAGCCGAAGCAACCTATCGAGCTTCTATCCAGTGCCATCGCGAGCGCTGGACTTCCTCCAGGCAGACTGGGAATTTGCCCTGTCCAGAAGAGCCTTCTACGTGTACGAGGGAAACAAGATCAACTTTGCCACGCGAAGGAGGCTGTCAGACGGACACATAGCAGAGATTTCCATTACGAAAAACAGGTACACTGATGATGGATCGGGCAAATGGAGGCCTTGGGTGGTTAATTACGTGCCTTATACGAACCAGTTGGCAAGAGATGACTCAGAGCATGAAGGTGTTTCGCCCGTCCAAACAGAGACGCCAATCGAGCCGATGCCCGAGATGCTAGAGGAAAAGATGCTCGCTATGCGCTCGACCAGAGACTACCTGCACTACAGGGTGCCAGAGGACCTGCTTGCGGAGCTCAAGTCGTTCGATGGACCCCTGTCGTCATTCACGTTTCTCCCTATGGACATGAGGGCGAGAGTCGTCAAGCTGGCAGGCTACAACTTCGATGTTACTTCGATGTTGGACCGAGACTTCCAGGCTGATCTGGAAAGCGGCACGTTGCGCTGTTACCAAGGCAAGATCCTGTTTCCAATCAGCATACTGCGATCCGATGATGCGACCCCAGTAGAAATAACAATTAGACATAAGTTTAGCTCAAGTGAGGGACCAACTGGGGAGTTTACGTGGAGAGTGTGCTGGGTCGATGATTACGTGAGGGAGACGGCCCAAGCTCGGTTCGCGTTTGAGAAGTGGGCAACGATCACCAGCTGGGAGGGCATGCTCCGCTCTCTCGCTGAGACAGCGTTGCCCGAGATGTGGGACTTTGAGGACGACGCAGAAGCTGAGCATGGTCGCTATTCCATACTCAAAGGCTATCTCAAGTACACGTTCTACCATCTGCAGGTCGAAGGCAAGATATGTGAGGACACCGACCTCGATATCGCGGCGTTTAACACCGGCCTGGTCAACGAGGTGTACGAGCCGCTCTACGCGTGCTTCTCGAAGAAGGACGGCACCGATAGGCCATGGGTGTTTGCGGGCTTCTGTCAAGCCGGGTCCAGGACGCTCGGAAAGAAGTTGGTCCGGGCTTTCAACCCTCTCCCCGAAAGGGCAAAGTACTTCACGAAGAAGGAGGACCTGCTCTTCAATACCGCGCAACCCCTAGAGCTCGACACCAACCACATCCTGCTGGATAACATCAGCAGGCTGCCCCTTGACTTCCTTGAGGACGAGCTGGACGGT
>CACXDP010000183.1 GCA_902766445.1 uncultured Coriobacteriaceae bacterium | reverse complement strand
GGGTCGAGCGCGAGCGCGTGGAGCGCCTGCATGGCGCGGTCGTACATCGTGGGGATGCCGAGCGGCCTCGTCTGGCCGGGCTTGCCCCTCTTGGGGATTCGCACCCGCCTCAGCGGCTTGGCCTTGTATCCCCTGCTCGTGAGGGACTTGGCGGCGGCGAGCCTTGCCTCCGGCGTGTCCCACACCACCATGTCCACCCCGGGCGTCTTGCGGCCCCGGTTGGTGGTCACGGTCCTCACCGCGAGGAGCTTGGCGTCGAACGAGTGCGTGAGCGCCCGCTGCAGCCTGCGCGTCTCCTCGCGCCGCCCTTCCGTCTCCGCCGCCGAGATTCTGGTCTGGAGCCTGCTGACGTGGCGCTCCACCCTTTCCCATGGGATGGTGTCCCATCTGTCGTACGGGTTTGCTGGCGTCCCGTCCGTGGCGCTCGCCTCTTCGGTTCTCAAGTCGCTTCCGTTCACAGGCCCTGCCTCCTTCCTCTCGGCTCGCACCTGCGGGAAGTCTGCCGCCTTTCGGCGCGTGGCAAATGTCGAACCACTGTCCGGCGCGCTACGCGCCGGCGTTCGCTTCCTCCCGCATCCTCTACCCGCAGCCCCGTCCCTTCCCCTTGCGGGGTCGGTACCCAACTGTCGCGTGGGAGGCGCTACGGGCTTACCAAGTTCCGCCGAACGCACAGTCTTCCTCGCCGCCTTAGGGGCCGCCTCTGCACCGGGGGAGTCAACGTCCATCACGCCGCCGCGCCGCTAAGCTCGCGGGGCCAGCTCCCCTGAGGGGGCGTGGCAGCCCGTTTCGCCCCTTCAGCCCTTACGATGCCTCAACCGGCGGTTCGCTCGTCGCTCCCCATAGCGGCGGCACACTGGCGGCGGTTGCTCCGTTCGGGCTGGGAGGGCGCCGCGTTGTCCCCATGGCTCCGCACGAAGCCGTTGCCAGTCACGCACGCATGGGTAGTGTCACCTCGGATGGATGAGGGTCTGCACCCTCTCGGACTCCTTTCTTCTCGTGGTACAGCATTACGTTCAGCGACTTCTTGTCGCACTTAGCGTCGGTTTAATTTAGCCCAGTGGTCAAAAATGCCCGACGCTAACACCTAGTCTCTTTGCGTCATTTGATTACCTGCATTTTCAACAATCATACGGCAGAAATCACTTCTATTTACGCAAAAATCACGAAATGGATACCTTATAATTCTCTTAAAGAATGATGTTTCAAAGAGAAGGGGGGAAACTATGCGAAATATACATAGGTTGGTAGGTTATAAACTGCTGATTCGACGAATAACTAGTGCGCTGATGTGTGTACAGCTCGTCTTGAGCATGATACCCAGTGAGGCTCTAGCGGAAGCTCGATTGGAAGTGATGAACAGTACGTTGTCTTTGGAGGAAACTGAACTCGCATCGGGTTTGGCGGACGATGCAGTAGCAAAGAGCTCCAACCTTAATGAGTTCGTAGTGAAAGCGGAAACCATAGAGATTGAGAGCGTTTCTGAAGAGGTGGAGCATGACGAAAGAATGCTCCGCGACGTCATTGTAAGTTTTGCAGAACGGCAAGATCTGCAGTTCGCAGAAACTGGAGATATTACCTTTGAACTGCCCATAGGATTTATTCCTACGGATAGCCAGCCAGGACTCAACACGGGGGTAGTAAGGTGCCAGAACGCGGGTGGTGAGTATGAGTTCTACTTGGCGACTAAACATACAGATGTCGAAGATGGCGTCGTACGGCTTGTGTGGGATGAAGACGATCCCAACTATATGACTTTTATTGAGCTGCGGGATGCGGTGTTTGAGTTATCAATACGAGGCATATTTGCCGATGGTGTGGAATCGTCTGCATTTTCAAGTTTGCCCACGGATGCTGTGGCGACGATTGGCGAGATCGACGAGGAGCGCGATGACTCATTTGGCATGGATCTTTCCACAGAGGTCGAATCTCACGAAGATTACGACATCGATGCCGCTACTGATGTTTCTGCCGATGAAGAGCTTTTGCCGGCAGAAGATGTGGGAGGGGATCTTGCGCCAACGTCTGACGCTATTCAAGAGGATGCAGGTGTGCGTGGCCCTAGCATTGAGACAGACGTATTGGACGAGGAATCCATTGATGAGCGAGATTCGACTGATAGGCATTACGAAAATGATGTGGGTGCAGTCTCGGAAGCTGTGTCTCCTTTAAGAACGGACTACACTTACGAGGACACTCAGGTCTGCGTTACGGCCACTTTGTCTAAACCAGGCGTGGTGCCTGACGGTGCTGAGCTTCGCGTGACTCCTGTACGAAAATACTCGAATGGCTACGATTACGAAGCCTACTTAAATGCCCTCAACGAAAAGCCAGAAGGAAAATATGGAGAGCACAATACGCTTCTCTATGACATTGCCTTTATACTCGACGGTGATGTTATAGAGCCTTCAGAAGGAACGGTGTCTGTTGAATTCCGGTTCAAACAGCATCAGTTACGTGACGAGATTGATGCTCGAAAGCTCGGAAGGGTTGAGGTCACACATCTTCCAAAAGATGGTGATACGATTTCGACGGAACCTGTGAACGCTGATGTATCGTTAGCTAGGGAGGAAGCGCGATTCGAGGCAGGCAGTTTCTCGGTCTACGCGTTCAGCTATACCGTTGATTTTGAGTTCGGTGGATATTCTTACACTTTACCCGGCGATGGAAGTGTCCGGTTGTCATCGCTAATGTTGGCCCTAGGTATCGTTGAGCCGTTGGCAGATATAGAGTCAGTAACTTTTAGTGACCCTTCGCTTGTTTCCGTTATTCGGAATCTTGGAGAAGCCGATTGGACTCTGAAGAGCTTACAGCCTTTTACCAGTGTAGAGACACTTACAATAACGATGGAGAGTGGCCTCCGCTTTGTGGTATCGGTAACCGATGCACAGTTATCGATTGCTTCTCAGCCCTCGAGCGTCACGGTGTCGGAGGGGCAGACGGCGACCTTCTCCGTCTCGGCCTCCGGCGAGGGCCTCTCCTACCAGTGGCAG
>CACXDP010000182.1 GCA_902766445.1 uncultured Coriobacteriaceae bacterium | reverse complement strand
CACCGGCTTCGACGTGAAGCCGCTCTCGGCCATGTACTTCGACAAGCCCATGAAGGCGCACAGCCTGATGCAGGCGATCGCACGCGCCAACCGCGTGGCGGAGGGCAAAAGCAACGGGCTTATCGTTGACTACATCGGCGTGGTGAAGGCGCTGCGCAAGGCGCTCGCGGACTACACGCGCCCCATACCTGGTGGTGACGACGGAGATGACCCCGTACTCGATAAAGAGGAGATGCTAGCGCAGATCTACGAGTTGCTGGCGGCCATCGAATCGTTCCTCGACGGATGCGGGTTCGACCTGAACGAGCTGCTGCACGCCGGCGACTTCGAGCGGCTCGCCAAGGTGAGGGACGGCGCGGACGCCGTCAGCGGGAGCGACGAGACCAAGAAGCGGTTTGGCATCATGGCGCGCGAGCTGTTCAAGCTGTTCAAGTTCGTGGAGAGGGGCGACGTGGACGGCGGCGCATGGGCGCGTAGGGACGCGATCGACGCCATCTACAAGCAGCTGATGAAACGACGTGATGTGGTAGATACCGGCGACATCATGGTGCAGCTGCAGCGCATCGTGGATGCCCATGTGACGGTAGACGAGACACAGGACAAGGGCACGGCTCGGTTCGACATCTCGAGGATCGACTTCGACCTGCTGCACCGCGAGTTCGAGAAGGCACCGCACAAGAACCTGCTGGTGGACGATCTGCGTGACGTCATCGAGCACAGGCTCGAGCTTGCCCTTCGGGCCAACCCGAGGCGGGCGGACTACTACGAGCGGTACCAGAGGATCATCGACGAGTACAACCGCGAGCAGGACCGCGCGACCATCGAGGCCACGTTCGAGGCGCTGATGAAGCTCTCGTCGGAGCTCTCCGAGGAGGAGCAGCGGTATGTGCGCGAGGGGTTCACCAACGAGCGACAGCTGGCTGTGTTCGACATGCTGTACAAGGACTCGCTGACCAAGAGCGAGATTGAACAGATAAAGCAGCTTTCGCGCGAGCTGGTGGATAAGATACAAGAACGGCTAGCGCAGATGGTGCGTTGGACCGAGAAGCCCGAGACGCAGTCGGTCGTGAGGACGCTCATCCGTGACGAGCTGTATCAGCTGCTACCGCAGAGCTATCCGGACGAGTCGATAGCGGCGTATCGGGATGAGATTTACGAATACTTCTACTCGCGGGCGGCATAGGAATACAAGGAGACATTTTGGCACGCAACAGCCGATTCTTCGATGACAAGCACCCCTGGTCGGAGACCAAGGATGCGCTGTTGGGCAATTACCTGACACCTTTCTTCATGAAGGTGTACAACGCCTCGCGCGATGGCATCATTTATGTTGATGCATTCGCTGGCCCCGGACGCTTCAAGGACGGCACGATAGGATCGCCTCTACTGGCCATCGAGAAGTACCAGGCTGTCAGCAGAGGTCGGCGGGCAAAGCGACCAATACAATTCGTATTTGGCGAGGCGAAGAGAAGTCTGAGGCTTCGGCTTGAGTCTAATGCAGCTGACGCAACGAGCTCCGTCAACTACATCAAGCCGCCTATCATCAAAGGGTAAAGACGTTCAACCGGAGGTCATACGACAGGCAATGCGTGACGCAGTCATACGGTATCCGGTAGGTAAACAGTTCCAGATGAGACGGGTAGCTGCATACGTTATCTCTCGATGTGGCGTATTTATGAGCGGAACCACGTTGCTGCGAACCTACTTGCTATTCGTACTATATATAGCGAGCAATCAGCCACGGGCTGAAGACTATTGCATAGAACCTGATACCCTTAATAATGTAAACCTGAAGCATGTCGCTGGAATCACGTTAGAGGGATAAACATGCAGGTAGGATGGATAGACTTCTCGCCCGAGGAACGCAACCGGACACTTACCGTACTGAGCTCGCTATCCGAACCAGGGTCAGTCGACGAGTTGGGAGTTGGCATCGTACGCGATGCTATGGCCGACAAGCTTTTTCCCGGCACTTCAACGCTTCTTACCAAGGCCCGTTACTTCTTTCTTGTCCCATACCTCTCTCGCTTCCTTGAGGAAGGGCATGACAGTTCTCGCCAAGACCCGAGAGCTCTACGCGAACAGTTCCGTGGGTTGGAGCGCAACTGTGCTGTTGGACTAAGGAACTGTGAAAGGGCACGCGGTAACTCGGACGAAGGCGTCATTGGTAGGGTTGCCCTCTCAAGTGGTAAATGGGTCACGAGAGGCCCCGGTGAGATCTACTGGGCGTCACTTCGTACGCTCGGTTTCATGAGGCAAGGTGCACCAGATAGTTACCAAGCCATGTTTGCTTATCTGGCGGACGCGCGGACGCGCGATCGACAGTATCGCAGTACTTCAAAACAAGGGGAGAACGATGATGGCCTCTCTGACGATCGCTTGGCGTTCAGCAGTATGTGGAACTTACCGAGGGGATCATACAAGAAATGGCGCGAGGAGTGGAGTCAGTGGAACTCCAAGGCTTCTGTTGCGCTCACGCAAGAGGAGGCTGCTTTTCTTAGAGAGAAGATAGTGGCGTCACATCCAGATTCCCTCTACGCGCTCATACTCTCCGATGATGAGCTACGAAGCATCGCACTTGCGACCGCTTACGGCGAGGGTGGGACACGTGGCGATTCCTCGTTTCATGAGTTCCTCTCGCACGGGTTGGCGCGCATACAAAACCTCTCGCCGGCGATTGGAAAAACTTGCGCTCACGCCGACGGATTCAGCGAGCTTGTGCTGGGCTGTCGCATCGCATACAACATGCAGCTTAGTGGGCTAGAAGAGTCTGGAACAGAAGAATGGGCTGGGTTTGCGCCACGTGCGTCCAGCGTTGCTCATGGTGTTGACCTCGCAGGTGTTGCCAAGGAGCTTAGGCTTTCTTCGCATCCCGGGTTTCAGGTGCTCAGGCGCTTTCTTTTGCGTTCTGCTGCGTGTATGGATGCCAGCGATCTTGACGGACTCAAAGAGCAGGTCAGGCGTCGAGAGGCAGATATCAAAGGCACAAGGCGAAAGATTGGCGCAAAGAATGCTGGCAACTACGCGTGGCGCGGCGGTCACAGACTTCCGTATCGCTTCGCCAACGCTATGGAAATAGTTCGCGAAATTGAAGAAGCGGGTGGCTGTGATGCTTGAGATGGATGAAGGACGTGTCAGCTTTGCCGACGCGCTACGGCCACCCGAAGGCTATGAACTCTCTTTCGCCGTTGGAACGACGTACTCATTAGACCTTCGTGCTCTTCTTGGCATTTGCATTCCGCTTGGTCTTGGATTTGAGCCCGAGACTCTTGATTCCGTGAACCCCGTTAGCCTCTTTGCAGCCTTAAACCGGTTGCGAGGGAAACTCGTTGTGTACTGTGACAAAGGAAGCATGCGGGTCGATGTGTCCTCAAGCTCTCGAACGACTGGGCTTCTTATGCTGCTCGAGGGGATGGTCCATCAGGTTGCCGTGAACTGGAGGCGTAAAGACGCTTTTTCGTCGTTTCATCCAAAGGTATGGGTCGTGGAGTACTCCACACGCAGTAAGGGCGATTCGCTGTATCGATTGCTGGTGATGAGCAGAAACCTGTCGTTTGATACCTCTTGGGATGTCGTAGTCTCCATGGACGGCCACCCCGGCAAGGGCGACGCCTGCTCGGAGCATGTGGCACAGTTCCTCGAATTCCTTGCGGACGGTGATGCGCAGACTTCGACGGACAGAGATGACCCTCGTAGGCGAGGCTCGCACACAACGCGAGTGCGGCTGCTTGCAGAAACGATCCGTGAGGCACGGTTTGAGGTTAACGACAGGAACTTTGAGTCTGTGGACTTCTTTCCCTTCGGGCCTCAAGGCGATAACGTGAGTAGTCTGCTAGATGCCCGCAAGTGCGATTTGCTGACTTGGCGCTGGCGTAGCATGCTCGTAGTCTCTCCGTTCCTAAGCGAAGGCAGCGGTACGCCTCTTTCTGTAATGGCTAGACACAGGAGCGGCGCCTCGGGTAAGTATGTATTGCTGAGTAGGGAGGACTCCCTTGCGGAACTCTCGAGTGACATGCGTGCTTCCTACGAGTGCTTCTGCCCAGCGTCATCTCTTGCAGATGTCGAACTCGAGGGCGAGGATGGCGTGGATGCATCTGCCTACTCGAACCTGCACGCGAAGTTATACTTCTCCCAAGACATGAGTGACCGGCGGAGGCTATGGATAGGCTCGCTCAACGCTTCGCGTAATGGAACTATCAATAACGTGGAAGCTCTTATTGCACTTTCGGTACGCCGCAATCACCTCACTTTCCAGCAGATGCTGAAGCCACTCATAGGCGATGGAGGCAAGGAGCGTCCACCATTCGTTCCGTATGATCCACCAGAGTCGTTGGACTTAGAGGTCAAAGAGGACCAGGAGTTCAGGCGTGCCTTCCGTATCGCATCACGACTGATAAGCTTCAAAGCGGTGAAGGTGAGTGGTGACGAAAACGGCGCAGCGATTGACGTGATAATTAACGTGGCCTCTATAACCAAAGCTTGTGCCGACATCTCACTTAAGCTAAGGCCGCTGCTTGCGACAGATTACGTGCAAATAGGCACGGGGACTAGGATTACTGCACAGGAGCTTGCTTTTGAAGGCCTGCACGCAGAGCAGGTCTCTGCTTTCTTCGTCATTTGTGGTACGAGAGGTGACGGCAAATCTAGGGAATGTGTAACAGTTTGCCCGCATGATCGGTTTGATGACTCAGAGCTCTCGTTGGAGAGCAGAAGTAGCAGAGTTCTCGGTGAAATCCTCTCCCATAGCAATGGTGAGCTATCGCAGTATCTTGCGCATGCCTTCGATTTGCCGGAAGCGGCGTACGCAATCAATGATGAGGGGCGTAATAATATAACCTCATCCACGAATGGCAGACTGCCCGTTCCGGCGGGGCTGTATGAGCGACTACTCGATATGGCGGACGCAGATCCCGAAGTGTTTCGTCAGGCATCGCAGCTATTGGATCTCATACCCAATGATGTTAGACATGATGAGCTCGATGCCTTACGCCGCCTGGTAGAGACGTTTACGAAGGCGGTGAAATGAAGGTGTCGCATGAACCGAGTGTGCGTGATAGGCTGGCATCTATTGAATGTGACGTGATGAACGGACTCACACCGTTCCAACGTGCGACGGTCGAACACATCTCTGGCCTCTATGCAAACGGACAACGTCGCGTGCTCGTGGCGGATGAGGTGGGTCTTGGTAAGACTCTAATTGCACGCGGCGTGATATCGAAGATAGCGCGACTGCGTGAATCTGAGGGTGACGATCTGGTCAAGGTGGCCTACGTATGTTCAAACGCTTCGATAGCCGCTCAAAACATATCAAAGCTCGCAATCGATGGTGAGGTACAGCTTGCTTCTGCGGACTCATCGCGCCTCTCGATGCAGCATCTCAAGATTGCACGGGAACGCGGGGATGATGAGCTTAAGGCGCGTTACATCCAGATAACTCCGCTCACTCCTGGGACGTCATTCTCGATTAACTCAGGTACCGGAACGATGCATGAGCGTGCGCTCATCTTAGCAGTCCTCGCGTATGACGATCGTTTTGGCAAAAAATCAGGTAGATACGAGCGCCTGTCTTGCTTCATGTGGGATAAGAGGCGTGGCTCTAGCCCCGGTAGTTGGAATTGGTGGTGCTGGCGAGCCGCCGAGGATGTGAGACTTGCCCGCGCGGGTGATCCGGAACGTAAAGAACGTGCCGGCTATCCATATGACGTACTAGGACGTGTGGATGGCGAGCTCGAGGAATCTGACGGTATTACTCTCAGATCGCTGTGCGACTACCTCGATTCGGGTGATTGTGATAGGCGATATGAGCGTAGGGCCATCAATGACTTGCGACGCGCCTTCGCCAAAGTGTGCGTAGACATGCTGAGCCCCGACTTCGTCATCATGGATGAATTCCAACGATTCCATAACCTTATCTCTGAGGACGACACAGAGACCTCCATGCTTGCCAAGCGTTTTCTTGGTGGGGAAACGCGCGTCCTTTTGCTATCGGCTACGCCGTTCCGAATGTACTCTACGGACGCGGAGCTTGACTCTGGAGGGTTCGGCGATTCTTATCACGAGTTTCTTGAGGTTATGGACTTTCTCGGCGAGGGAAGTGCTGAAGCGGGAGAGAAGTTCCGCAAGATATGGGGTGACTACACGCTTTCGCTTAGGAGCCTGGGATCGGGCTCATGCGATGTCGTGACAATACAGCCTTTAAAGAATGAAGCGGAGACCCTCGCTCGTAGTTATATCGCTCGAACAGAGAGGCAGTCTACGGGTGAACTCGGTCCCATCGTTGACAATTCGACCCACGTGACACAGGTCCATGTATCTCCCGAGGACATAAAAGCATTCGTTAGGATGCGCGGTCTTATGAGAGAAGCGGGCATTAGACGGGGATTGATGAGTGCCGACTTCATCAAGTCTTGTCCGTATCCGCTGTCCTTTATGTCGGGATACAAGCTGTTTCGTGAGCTTGAGACGCGTACGGCTAAGCGGCCAGGCCTCGTAAGTGCTAACAAGCGAGCAGACGGAGGGCTGCTCTGGCTGCGCAAGTGGGACGTTTCTTATTACGAGCGTTTGCGAGTTCATAACGCGCGTTACCAAGCCTTACTGAGCGACATTGCGGGAGAGGAGAGCGTGCATGCTGAGCGCCTCCTTTGGGTTCCCGCGAGCAGACCGTATTATCGGCCAAGTGCCGTCTCTCCTTATTCGAATACACAAGGGTTCTCCAAGATGATTCTCTTTTCGTCTTGGGCGATGGTTCCCCCGTCACTCTCGTGCTTGCTTTCTTACGAATACGAACGGCGCAACGTACTTAAGCTGAGACGAGCTACCGGTAAGGAGTATCGATACTTTAAGGACGAAGAAGACCGTGGCGATGAGGCTAGCGACTCTCAAGCGCTCCCATACCGGCGCATACGCTTCGACCGAGAGCAGAGGAATGCCTTTTTGCTTGTGTATCCCTCTCGCTATCTTGCCGGCCTGATTGATGTTTGTGAACTCGCCTCATCTGAAATCACGCTCGCGGAGTTGCGGCGCACCCTGCGTAGACGGATTGCCGATGTCCTGCCAGAAGCACTTGGGGTAGAAAAGCTTCCAAAGGGAATCGATGGTCGACGGGCTTCTGTGGACTGGTACGTTATGGCGGCGTTGCGCTTGGACAGCCTCGCTGGATTTGACGTGATGGAGGAGCTTCTGGGGGAGGAGGCAGGGCGCGGACTTCGTCTCGACAGCCGCTATAAGAGTGAAGCGGCAGTGCTGAGGCAGATTGCCGAGGAGGCTAATGATTGGAGTCCACATGAGGCTGGTCGTTTTCCTGTGGACTTGGTGGACGTGTTAGTGGATGCAGCAATTGCGTCGCCTGCGGTTTGTGCACTCAGAACCTACGGTGCTTATGCAGAACGCGTTCCGGCGTGGGTGGCATTCCAGCTTGGTCACGCTTTCGTCAAGCGCATGAATACCTCGTCGGCGACACTTACCGTTGCAGCGGCAATGGAGCATAAGGACGAGGCTTCGTCTCATTGGAAGAACTTGCTTGACTATTCTTGCGAAGGTAACCTGCAGGCAGTGCTCGACGAGTACGCATATCTCCAGCGACCGGTTGGAGTGAGCCTCGACGGTTTCGAGACTGTCCTGCGAATCCACAAATCAATGGTCGGTCAAGAAGATGAACCAGATTTTCGTAACGTCGAAGCGGTGCATGGCGTGCGAATACCGACATCTGCGGGAACGAAGAAACGCATAGACAGCATGAGGATGCGTACCAACATCGCAGCTGCTTTTATGGACGCAAAGTCGAGGTCTACGAGTGACGCCGTAGTTTCTCGGTCAAATCTTCGGGAGGCGTTCAATTCGCCATTTAGGCCATTTGTGCTAGTGAGTACGTCGGTTGGGCAGGAAGGACTCGACTTTCACCGCTACTGTCGCAAGGTATGTCATTGGAATTTGCCTTCTAACCCTATCGATCTCGAGCAGCGCGAGGGAAGGGTAAACCGCTACCAGGGGCTTTCAGTACGCCAGAGCATTGCGAGCCGATACGGCAATATGGAGTTTGGTAAGGGTCCGATTTGGCAGCAGATGTTTGAGACGGCTGAAGAGGGAGAGCTCAGTCGCGAGTCTGGCGGTTCGCATTCCGGCTTGCTCCCTTTCTGGGGTGTGACCAAAGGCGATGCATTGGTTCCTGTCGAACGCTACGCGTATCTCTATCCGTTTAGCAAGGACGTTGCACAGTATGATTCGCTGATTGAGCAGGTGTATCGCTATCGCATGGTGATTGGTCAGCCAGACCAAGAGGAGACACTCCGACTATTGCGCGAGCGCGTCGAGGATGGGACGTTGAGCAAAGATGACTTCGATACTCTGTATATCAATCTATGTCCTTTTGTTAAGGCGGAGGATGGCGCAGATGGATCACCGAGGACTACTGCGTGCAGCCGGCGGGCAAAGGCTACAGCCGCATTCCCGGCTTCTGGAAGGAGGAGCACGTCGCCAGTAGCCGTCGCGTGACGGAGGCCGTGCACAAGTATGACTCAAAGATCTTCGCCCAGATGTACCACCCCGGCCGCCAAACGACGCCAGCCGCCAACGGTGGCGAGACGCCTGTGGCGCCGAGTCCTACCAAGGATCCCATGTGCCAGTTCCAGGCTCGCGAGATGAGCGTCGACGAGATTCACCAGCTCGTGGAAGACTTTGGCACTGCAGCGCGTCGCGCCAAGGATGCGGGCTACGATGGCGTTGAGCTGCACTGCGCTCACGGCTATCTGCTCGCGGAGTTCCTGTCTCCTGCCGTGAACCGCCGCGTGGACGAATATGGCGGATGCTTCGACAACCGCGTGCGCATCGTGGATGAGATTCTTGCTGCTATGCGCGCTCAGGTTGGCCCGGACTTCCCCATCCAGGTGCGCCTCTCGTCAATGGACTTCGTGACGGGCGGTCGTACCGAGGCAGAGACCTATGAGCTCTGCCGTCACTTTGAGGAAATTGGCTTCGACGCGTTGCACATCTCCAACGGCATGTATGCCTCGCACCCCAAGGACCAAATCATTGCACCGATGTTCACCGACCATGCCCTCAACATGGAGCGCGCAGCTCAGGTCAAGAACCTCGTGAGCATTCCCGTCATCCTGGCGAACCGCATCAACGATCCCAAGATGGCCGACACTCTGCTCAAGATGGGCAAGGCGGACTTCATCGGCATGGCTCGCGGCTCGCTTGCGGACCCGTACCTGCCCGCCAAGGCCAAGGCAGGACGCACCGAGGCCATCCGCTATTGCATCGGTTGCTTGCAGGGTTGCGAGATGCCGCTGTTCATGGACGAT
>CACXDP010000181.1 GCA_902766445.1 uncultured Coriobacteriaceae bacterium | reverse complement strand
CGTTCGCTATTCTTTGCGCGCGCGCCCAGAATCGTTGGCAAGCGATGCGAGGTACTGCGTGGAAGCGGCGACGGCATTGCCATCAGCACGCCAAGACCAGTTGTTCTCCGCCACGCCCGGAACGTTCATACGGGCCTCATCGCCGAGAACGAGGACATCCTGCAACGGCACGATAACCACATCGGCACTGGAGTGCAGGCACTTCCCCATGATTTCGCGGTACACGTCATCGGTGTGTTCAAACGGCCACTTGTTGCGGATCCAACCAACGAGCGTCTGCGTGTCATGTGTGCTCGGATAGCAAATCTTGTCCGGCGCGGGCACGTATCCCTGACGCACGTCTTCGTTGTAGAACTGCACAACGTCCATGCCGGGGAAGCCCGTTAGCGCGACCAGGAACCGCACGGCCGGGGTGATGGTACCCAGGTCCTCACCTATGAAGGGCAGGTCGCCCAGACGCTCGTGCGCCACACGGAAGAGGTCGACTCCCGGACCGAAGTTCCACAACCCTTCGAGCGCACC
The DNA here is from genome assembly GCA_902766445.1 of uncultured Coriobacteriaceae bacterium. Classification (GTDB taxonomy): domain Bacteria; phylum Actinomycetota; class Coriobacteriia; order Coriobacteriales; family Atopobiaceae; genus RUG440. The sequence goes on along the minus strand of CACXDP010000181.1, from coordinate 35,889 downwards.
ACGACCACCAGGGATGTTGTAATACGAAGAGAAGCCAAGGAAGTGATCGAGGCGCACGAAGTCATAGAGCTCCAACATGCGCTCCAGGCGACGCATCCACCAGTCGTAACCGCTCTTGTGCAGCACGTCCCAGCGGAAGGTCGGGTTGCCCCAAATCTGGCCGTCCTTGGCGAAATCATCAGGTGGGCATCCCGCGACGCCGGCCGGTGTGCCGTCCTCCTGCAAGGAGAATATCTCGCGTTCAGCCCATACGTCACTGGAGTCGGCACTCACGTACATTGGCATATCGCCGACGATCTGGATGCCATGCTCGTTGGCATAGGCATGCAGCTCATCCCATTGCTTCTGAAATACGTATTGCGCGCGACGGTGCGTCTCGGCCGCAGGTGCCAAACTACCTTCGTCCACGATACCGGGTCGGTACTCCCGGTAGTTCTCTGGCCATAGATGCCAAGGCACTTCCTCGCCCACGAATTCCTTGATGGCTTGGAACGCCACGTAGGGCTCCAACCAGTCAGCGTTCTTTTTGCAGAACGCCTCATAATCGGAATCGTCATCAAGGCCCTCGATAAGCTTGTCGAGCTTGGTCTGGAAGCCCTCAATGAGGTAGGGATTACCAGCAAACGCCGAGAGACCCGCATACGGAGAACCAAATTCGTCAGTGGGATTGACGGGCAGCACCTGCCAATAGGTCTGTCCCGCTTTCGCGAGGACGTCTATGAAACGCTTCGCGGGCTCGCCCATCGTGCCCTGCTCCCCGTCGTTGGGCAGGCTCGTAATGTGACAGATAACGCCCATGCCGCGCTTCATGGGTTGCTGCAGACGCTTCCCGTTGTGGAAATAGAGCACGGAGGTACCGAGAGGCCACAGGTGTACCGCGCAGGTTTGTCCGTTGTCCGAAACCCGCGGCTTCTTGCCCTGAACGATGTCATCCACCTCGCTCCCGTGCATCGGCACGCTTACGGTATGCTCATTCTTGAGAGACGCATTGGCCAGCACGCATACCGTCACACCGTCGAGCGAGCGTGTGAAGGCAAAGACGTCATCGTTGATCGCAAACGGACGGAAGTCGCCATCGGCAAAGACCTCGGGCAGCGACTTGCGCACCGCAATGGCATTGCGATAGATCGTGCGGCAGTTCTCGTCCTCATGGCCCCATGGATAGGTACCACGGTTGTAAGGATCGGTGTAGCCCTCCATACCAGCTTCGTCACCATAGTAGACGCACGGCACGCCTGGCATCGTCATCTGCAAGAGGGCCGCGACCCAAAGGCGGCTTACCGCAAGACTGCGCTGCCCCTCAGGCAGACGATAGTCACGGCGCTGCTCTTCCGAGAGGGTCTCTTTGGCCGGAGCGTCACCCAACACGGTGAGAACACGCTCGCGGTCGTGACTTCCCAGCAGGTTGAGGCAGCTGAGGAACGCCTCGCGCGGATAGTTTTCGTAGAGCTCTTCCATACGATCCGCAACGTTGACCGCCGTGGTTTTGTTTGTGAGGAAGTCGAGCAACGAGCTGCGGAAGGGATAGTTCATGACGCCATCAAGCTCAGAACCCTGCAGATATTGGCGCAGCTCTCCATAGCTCACCTTGTGGGATGCGTCCTCCCACACCTCGCCGATTACGAGAGCGTCGGGTTTCTCAGCCAGCGCGGCCTCCTTGACGGCGGCAATGAAGTCGTCAGGTAGCTCGTCGGCGACATCGAGGCGCCAACCAGCTGCTCCCAAACGCAGCCACGTGCGCACAACACCGTCTTCGCCGCAGATGAAGTCACGGTATGACTGGGCATACTCGTCCACATCGGGCAAGTCGTCCACGCCCCACCAGCACTGGTACTCGCCGTCATCGGCTGCACCAAGCTTGAACCAAGTCGCATAGGGGCTGTCCGAGCCCTGGAACGCCCCGACCTCGGGATAGTTCCCGTACTTGTTGAAGTAGCGCGAGTCGCATCCCGTGTGGTTGAAGACGCCATCCAAGATGATGGATATGCCCATCTCACGCGCCTCGTCGCACAGGCGCACGAAGGTCTGCTTGTCGCCAAGCATCGGGTCTATGACCATGTAGTCGCCCGTGTCATAGCGATGGTTGCTTGCCGCCTCAAAGATGGGATTGAGGTAAATGACTGAAATGCCCATCGACTTGAGGTAGGGCAACTTCTCACGAACGCCATCCAAGTTGCCGCCATAGAAATCCCAAGTGGAAATCCGGCCGTATTGGTCCTTGTCGTAGGTGGGCGCAAGGAACCAGTCATCTACGAGGCGACGGCCCGGTCCATTACGGTGATGGTCGAGGCTCGACTGGGCAAGCTCGCGCCAACCTTCTCCGCGTTCAAATCGATCGGGGAAAACCTGGTACACAATGCCATGCTGATACCACAGGGGACGTTCCTCACGTGGCTCGTATACCGTAATCTGATACGAGCGTGGCTCTCCAGCTGCAAAGGTCCCCTCGCCCACGCTGCACTCGTTGCGCGCGCCATAGCGCCACACGGTGCCATCATCAGCGGTAAGATTGAAGTAGTACCACATGATCTGGGTCTTTTCGGGCGTGAAGGTACCCACAAGACGCACGACGCGCTCGCCGTTCTCCTCACGTACCTCCGGCTTCATGGGATACAGCGTCTCACCCTCGCCGTCCACCCATATGCGTATCTGGCCCTGGGGGCTCTCTTCGTCGCGGACGTCAATGGCCAAGGTGACCGACTCACCAAGAGGGCAGGCGCCAAACGGTGTGCGATAGATGCTGTCGGTTGTGATATGTGTTGCTCTCACGTGGATGCCCTCCCGATGTTATGTATGAGGTACAGATTTTGTAGATGGTAGCAGTGTTTGCGCGTTTGGGCTAGACCTAAGTTTTCAGATGATTTCACAGACCGGGGCGCTGGGGGGTACTGGGGGGACAGTCCCCTGGGTACCCAGGGGACTGTCCCCCCAGTACCCCCCAGCGCCCGGATAGACGCAGAATCGGGCGAACCCTCAGAGGATTCGCCCGATTCGTCAGACCTTATGTCGCGGCCCTTACGTTGAGCCTAACTGGACGTGCTACTCGACGTCCGGCTGCAGGCTGCGATAGAGACCCAAGTACTCCTCAGCCGCACGACTCCAGCTGAAGTCCTCGGCCATTGCCTGGAGCTGGAGCTGCTTCCAAGCCTCTTGGTTGGTCCAGAAGACCTCGCAAGCGTTGAGGAGGCAACCAGCCATCTCGTCGGCGTTCATGTTCGCGAACGAGAAGCCAGTGCCCTCGCCCGTGAACTGGTTGTACGGCTGCACGGAGTCACGCAGACCGCCCGTCTCACGCACCACGGGCAGTGTGCCGTACCGCATGGCGATCATCTGGGTGAGGCCGCACGGCTCGAACTCACTCGGCATGAGGAAGAGATCCGCGCCTGCGTACATGCGGTGCGACAGAGCACCATCGAAGGCGATACGCGCACTCATCATGTCACCGTACTTCCAGTCGAAGTACTTGAAGGAGTCCTCGTAGTCCTTGTCGCCAGTGCCAAGGATGGCAACCTGGACGCCACGGGCCATGAGGGCGTTCATGCTATAGCGCACGAGGTCGAGGCCCTTCTGCTTGGTGAGGCGACCCACCATGCACACGAGCGGACGCTCGGGATCCTGGCGCAGGCCGAACTCCTCCTGCAGCGCACGCTTGCACTCCGCCTTGCCACTGAGGTCCTTGGCGTCGTAGTTTGCAGGCAGGAACTCGTCCGTCGCCGGATCCCACTCCACCGTGTCGATGCCATTGAGGATGCCCGAGAGCGAGCCGGCGCGGCGACGGAAGATTCCGTCCATACCCTCACCGTAGAACGGCATCTGAAGCTCGTTGGCATAGGTAGGACTCACTGTGCTGATGAGGTCAGAGTAGAGCAGTGCGCCACGCATGTAGTTGATGGCCTGCGGGCCACAGTAGAGCTGGTCGCGAGCAGAGGGTACGTCGGCGAGTCCCAGCACGTCGTTCAGAACCTTGTCGGAGTACTGGCCCTGGAAGAGGACATTGTGCACCGAGAAGATCGTCTTGACGTGTGCGCACGCCGGGATTTGCATGTAGAACTCGCGCAGGAACACGGTCGCCATGGCGGTCTGCCAGTCGTTGCAGTGAAGCACGTCGCACTCGAGCTCCTCCACCTTTGCGATTGACTCGCAGATGGCCTTGGAGAAGAACGCGAAGCGCTCGCCATCGTCAAAGTAGCCGTAAAGGCTGTCGCGCTTGAAGTACGCCTCGTTATCGATGAAGTAGAAGTCCAGACCCTGATAGGTGAGCTTCTCAACACCGCAGTACACGCTGCGCCAAGAGAGTGGCACGTAGAAGTCGGCCACGTGCTTCATCTGGTCCTGGAACTCTTGCGGAATGGTGCCGTACTTCGGCGAGATGACGGCAACCTCGGCCCCGGCTTTCTTGAGCGCGCGCGGAAGGGAGCCCGCCACGTCGCCCAGGCCGCCGCTCTTTGAGAAGGGCTTGACCTCGGATGCCGCATAGAGAATCTTGAGCTTTCTTCTTACGCTGTCTGCCATGATGTATCCCTGCCTTGTTGCGTGGTGTGTCTGACTAGTTCTTCTTTAGGTAGAGAATGTCGCCATCGGTGCCGCGCAGCTCGGTGCCCGCAGGTACGACGTTGGCCTTGTCGATGATGGCGTTCTCGATCTTGGCGCCGCTCTTGATGACGACGCCCTGCATGATGATGGAGTTGCGCACAGACGCACCCGGCTCAACGATAACGTTGCGGCCGAGGACGGAGCTCTGCACGGTACCAAAGATGCGATCGCCGGAGGCGATGAGGGAGTTGGAGACCTTGCAGCCCGGCTCGTACTTCGCGGGCGGGTTGTCATGGGCCTTGGTCTTGATCGGACGGGCGTCGGTGAGCTCGGTGAGCACCTCGGGATCAAGGAGGTCCATGTTGGCCTGGAAGTAGGAATTCTTGTCAAAGATGGGCTTCATGTAGCCGTCGAACTCGGCAGCCATGACACGGAAGCGACCATACTCGGCGTTCAGAGCCTCAAAGAGGTCGAGGTGATCGACTGCCGCGAACGAGTCGAGAAGCTCAAGGAGCAGGGTGCGCTCGATGACGGCATAGTCGAGGAACGCGACCTGACCGAACTTGACGGCCTGATGCATGCCCTTGACGCGACCGTCCTCAACGTCGAAGGTCACGACGTCAACGTTGCCATCGCACTTGGCCGTCTTGGTGAGGACGGTGATGTTTGCGCCGGTCTCCTCATGCTTGGCGATGAGGGCATTGATGTCAACGCTGCAGATGAAGTTGGCCGTGGAAAGGACGACGTACTTCTCGCTGTTCTTGGTGAAGAACGCGCGATTCTGGACGAGGTCACGAATGAGGAAGCGAGCGCCGGTACGGCTCGTGCCGAAAGCGGTGCCAGGCATGATGAAGAGGCCGCCGTTCTTGCGGTCGAGATCCCAATCCTTGCCAGATCCCACGTGGTCCACGAGGGAGCGGTAGTTGTTGGGCATAATCATGCCGACGGTGCGGATGCCCGCATCCACCATATTGGACAGGGCAAAGTCCACGAGGCGATAGCGGCCCAGGTAGGGCATCGAAGCCACGGGACGGCCCAGGAACACGTCATCGTTGGATGCCGTGGTGTAATTGCAGGTCACAAGACCAATAGCCTTGGGCATCGTTTACTCCCCCTTCTCTACAACGGCGTCATCGCCGAGGGTAACGGTTTCCTCATCTGCAGAACCAAAGGTCGCGCCGGCGGCAACCACCGAACGCTCTGCCATGATCGCGTTGATGACCACGGCACCCTCCTCAACGCGCGCGCCGGGGAAGAGGATGGCGTCCTTGACGACGGCACCCTTGCCCACGTACACGTCGGAGCTGATCACGGAGTGCTCGACCGAACCGAGGATCGTGCAGCCGTTGTCAATGAGGGAGTCGTCCACGGAGCCCTTGGGGCCGACGAACGCGGGCGGACGAGTGGAGGAGTTGCTCATGATGGGGGCTTCCTGCGCGAACAGGTCGAACGCAGGCTCAGCGCCAAGCAGCTCCATGTTTGCCTCGTGGAAGGAGGCCACGGTGCCGACGTCGCGCCAGTAAGCCTTGAACTGGTAGGTGAAGAGACGCTTGCCCTCGGCGAGCAGGGTCGGGATGATGTCGCCACCGAAGTCGTGCGTGGAGCCTTCCTTCTCGGCGTCCTCCTTGAGGGCCTTGAACAGGACATCAGCGGTGAAGATGTAAATGCCCATGGAGGCAAGGTTGCTCTTGGGCTCTGCCGGCTTCTCGACGAACTCCTCGATGCTGCCGTCCTCACGGGTGTTCATGATGCCGAAGCGAGGAGCGTCCTCCCAAGGCACGGGCATAACGGCGACGGTGAGGTCGGCGTTGTTTGCCTTGTGCGTGGCAAGCATGTCCTCGTAGTCCATGCGATAGAGCTGGTCACCCGAGAGGATGAGCACGTACTCGGGATCCTGGCCCTCGAGGTAACCGAGGTTCTGCGTAATTGCGTCAGCGGTGCCGGCATACCAGGAGGCGCCGGTCTGGGTTGCAAACGGAGGCAGGATTGCCACGCCGCCGCCGCGCTCGTCGAGGTTCCAGGCCTCGCCGGTGCCCAGGTACTCATGCAGCAGGTACGGACGATACTGCGTGAGCACGCCCACCGTGCTGATCCCCGAATTCGCGCAGTTGCTCAGCACGAAGTCGATGATGCGATACTTGCCGCCGAACGAAACGGCCGGCTTGGCGACTTTGCTCGTGAGCACGCCCAGCCTGGACCCCTGCCCGCCGGCAAGAAGCATTGCAACGCATTCCTTCTTGCTCATAGAACTTCCCCTTTCGTCACTTTCTCGCGACCAACAAGACTAACCTATTCACCAACATGCCATATTTCTTCGGCATATTCACGTATTGTTCGGTCAGAGGAGAAGAATCCGGACTTGGCCGTATTGTGAATCGATACACGGTTCCAATTTCGGGTGTCAGCGTAAGCTCCGGTGAGCTCCTCCCATGCACGGACGTAGGCGTGGAAGTCACGGCAGACGAGATACTGGTCGTTGTTGACCATCAGCTCGTCGTGGACCGACTCGAAGTTGCCCGACTGGCGCGCGAAGGTGCCGTCGGTCAGCTCGTCCACCACGCGACCCAAGCGGACCTTGTCGGCGTTGTACTCGTTCCAGGCGTAGTAACGCCCACTGGCGTAGAGCGACTCTACCTCGGCCGTGCGCAGGCCAAAGATCTTGATGTTCTCCTCGCCCACCAGCTCGCAGATCTCGACATTGGCTCCGTCGTAGGTGCCCAGCGTTATGGCTCCATTCATCATGAACTTCATGTTGCCGGTGCCAGATGCCTCGGTGCCGGCCGTGGAGATCTGCTCCGAGATCTCGGTACCGGGATAGATGATCTGCGCGTTGGAAACGGCGAAGTTGGGAACGAAGACCACCTTAATCACGTCGTTAACGCGCTTGTCATTGTTGATGACGTCCGCCACGCCATTGATGAGGCGGATAACCTCCTTGGCAAAGACGTAGCTCTGAGCGGCCTTACCCGAGAAGATGAACGTCGTAGGCTGCGGACGGAAGTTCGAGTCGGCGAGCATACGGTTGTATATATCCATGATCTTGAACACGTTGAGCAGCTGACGCTTGTAGGCATGGAAGCGCTTGACCTGCGTGTCAAAGACGGTGCTGGTATCGACCACGACGCCGGTGGTCTTCTTGATATAGGCGGCAAGGCGTTCCTTGGCGGCGAGCTTTGCCTTGGCCCAGTCCTCCAGGAAGCCGTCGTCATCCTTGAAGGCAAGGAGCTTCTCGAACTCCATGGCGTCATCGAGCCACTTGTCGCCAATGGCTTCGGTGATCACGCGGCTGAGCGCCGGGTTGGCATTGGTCAGGAAGCGTCGGTGGGATACACCGTTGGTCTTGTTGTTGAAGAGCTCGGGCGAGAGACGGTAGAAGTCCTTGAGCACCGTGTCCTTGATGATCTGGGTGTGCAGCGCCGAGACGCCGTTGACGGAATTCGAGAAGATGACCGAGAGGTTGGCCATGCGCACCTCGCCGTCCCAGAGGATGGCGGTGTTTTGCAGCAGCGTGGGCCAGTCCGAACCCATGCGCGGGAAGTTCTCGCGGAAGCGACGGTCGATCTCCTCGATGAACATGTATAGGCGAGGCAGGAGGTGACGGAACATCGTGATGGGCCACTTCTCCAGCGCCTCCGGCATGACGGTGTGGTTGGTGTAAGAGCAGGTCGCACGGGCGATGTCGAATGCGAGATCGAAGTCCACGCCCTTCTCGTCCACCAGGATGCGCATGAGCTCGGGGCCGCACATGGCTGGGTGCGTGTCGTTGGTATGGACGCACACATGGTCTCCCAGATGCTCCCAATCGGGACCGAAATTCGACTCGTAGGTGCGCAGTATGGTCTGCAGGCCCGCGCTCACAAAGAGGTACTCCTGCTTGAGGCGCAGCAGCTTGCCGTGCTCGCCAGCATCGGCAGGATAGAGAATCGTTGAGATGGCCTCGGTGTTGTAACGGAAACCGAACGCGTCGGAGTAGCGACCCTCATTGAAGGCGTCGAGATCGAAGTTGTCCTCAGCCGGCTCGGCCTTCCACAGGCGCAGCTTGTTGACCTTCTCGCCGCCGTAGCCCACGATTTCCACATCATAGGGCACGGCCAGAACCTTCTCGGCATCCTCAGTGGTGAACCAGAAGCGGCCATTCTCCTCATGGCGCTCGACATGGCCGCCAAACTGCACGATGACGGCACTGGCTGTCTTGCGAGTCTCCCAGGGATAGCCCTTCTCGAGCCAAGCGTCGGTCTTCTCGACCTGACGGCCATTCTGAATCTCTTGGCGGAAGAGGCCGTAACGATAGCGCATGCCATTGCCGTAACCCGCAATGCCCTCCTTGGCCATCGAATCGAGGAAGCACGCAGCCAGACGGCCCAAGCCACCGTTGCCAAGACCCGGGTCGGCCTCATGCGTGCAAAGCTCGTCGAGGTCGATGCCCATGTCGTGCAGACCCTCCTCCACAAGGTCGCGCACACCAAAGTTGAGCAGATAGTTATCGAGCAACGGACCGATCAGGAACTCGAGCGAGAAGTAGTAGACCTTCTTTTCGCCCATGGCGTGGGTATCGACGTGGGCCACGCGCGCACGGTGAGCGATGAGCGATGCCAGCACATAGAAGCGCTCGTCGGCGTCCGCATCCTCGAAGTCCTTGCCAAAGGTCGACCTGAAACGGTCACGATATTGCCTTACGAAGTCTTTCTTGCTACGAAAAATAGCGTTTGCCATACTTTTGTCCTTTACTCCGGAAACAGAGGCATTTGATGTATGGTACCTCAAGAGGCAAATTCGCGCATGGAGAGCGTATGGGGTACTTGGGGGACAGTCCCCTGGGTACCCAGGGGACTGTCCCCCAAGTACCCCAAGTACCCCCCAGTCCCCCATATCTCCTATTGCGTATCGACGAGCGAATGCCTATCCTATGCGTTCAGCGTCGGTCCATAAGTCCACGTGAAAGGAGTCACCATGACTAACGCCAAGGACGTCCGCCTCTACAGACGCGAGGGAGCTTACATACCTCGCATTGCCGCCGTACACGACCTGTGCGGCTACGGCAAGTGCTCGCTCGGCGTCGCGATTCCCGTCCTCTCTGCCGCAGGCTGCGACGTGTGCCCCGTGCCAACGTCGCTCTTTTCGGCCCATACGAAGTTTCCCACCTGGCACATGCACGACACCACCGATATGCTCACGCCCTACCTGGATGCGTGGCGCGAGGAGGGCATCGAGCTCGATGCCGTCTACTCGGGCTTCCTCGGCGCACCAGAGCAGGTCGGCGCCATCCAGCGTCTCTACAACGAACATCCCAGCGCACTCCGCATCGTCGACCCTGTGATGGGTGACGGCGGCCAGCGCTACCCAACCTACACGCCCGAGCTCTGCGCCGCCATGGGAGACCTCGTGGACGGTTCCGATGTCCTCACGCCCAACCTCACCGAAGCATCCATCCTCACGGGCATCGAATACCAAGGCCAAGACGTGGATAACGCCTACGTTGCCCGACTGCTCGACGCCCTGCTAGAGATGGGCGCCAAGCACGTCGTCCTCAAGGGCATCGTGCATGGCGATGGTCTCATCCGCAACTTCGTGACCGGACAGGATGTCGAGCGAGCCGAAATCGCAAGCGAGCTTCTGCCCTACATGTTGCACGGCACCGGTGACCTCTATGCAAGCTCGCTGCTTGCAGCCATCATGGCCGGTCGCAACCTCTACGACTCGGTGGAGTTTGCCGGCGCGCTAGTACGCGACGCCATGCGCGTCACCCGCGAACAGCCCGACTACGAGGTCCGCGGCGTGAGCTTCGAGACCGTGCTCGGCGAGGTTGCCACCCTTCTCGCGTAAAGGCAAGGGGCTGCAGCAAAAGCTGATTGGAGACGCACGAGGGCATTGCCCCTAGCAGTCACCATCAACTTTGCTGCAGCCCCAACGCAGCAGCAACTCGTCTCCGTATTAAGAACCGAGCACGAGGACGCTGCTTCTCGGCGCTATCGTTAGCTCACCACCTGCGACATTCCCCACTTCGTTAGCGTCCCCTGCCGAATACGCCACCACATGCCATCTCGTGTTGGCAGGGATTATCGGCAGCTCCAGCGTCCGCTCCTCCCAATAGGTGTTGACACCGCAGTAGATGAAGCAGTCCTTCTCCACCCCATGATCCGCCACGGTCTCGGCATACATGAACCCGAAGGTATGGAAGGGCTTCATCGCGTCAAGCTTCCAGGCGCTCTGGCCATGGAAGGAGAGCTCGGGGTAACCGCTCGAGTTCACACCCGTATAGAACTGCTTCGTGCGCAGAACCGGGTGCGCGTGTCGAAACGCAATCAGCGTCTTGAAATACTCAAAGACAGGCCGGTTCCTCTTGAGATCACCCCAGTTGAGCCACGAGATGGGGCTGTCCTGGCAGTATGCGTTGTTGTTGCCTCCCTGCGAGTTGCAGAACTCGTCGCCAGCCAGCAGCATGGGCACCCCACGGCTGAGCAGCAGCAAGGTCGCGGCATTCTTTATCTGGCGAATGCGAAGCTCGCGGATCTCGGGGTCGTCGACCTCGCCCTCCGCGCCGCAGTTCCAACTGTTGTTGTCGTTGGCACCGTCGCGGTTCGCCTCTCCGTTCGCCTCGTTGTGCTTCTCGTTGTACGAGACCATGTCGTAGAGCGTGAACCCGTCGTGGCAGGTGACGAAGTTGATACTTGCCTCGGCGTTCCTGTTTGCATAGAGGTCGGGCGATCCCTGGATCCTCATGAGCATCTCGGGGCCGCACTCCGCCTCGCTCTTGATGAAGCGGCGCAGGCAGTCGCGGTACTTGCCGGTCCACGCAGCCCAGCGACCCCAGGCCGGGAAGCTTCCCACCTGATAGAGTCCACCCGCATCCCACGCCTCAGCCACGAGTTTGGTCCTACCGAGAACGGGGTCTTGGGCCAAGGCCTCAAGCAACGGCGGGCTGCTCATAGGCGCGCCGTTCGCATCTCGCGAGAGTATGGAGGCCAAGTCAAAGCGGAAGCCGTCTATGTGGTACACGCTCACCCAGTAGCGCAGACAGTCCAGGATGAAGCTCCTGACCACGGCGTTGTTGCAGTTCATGGTATTGCCGCAGCCACTGAAGTTGTAGTACTGACCATCGGGTGTGAGCAGGTAGTAGGTCTTGTTGTCAATGCCCCTGAACGAGATGTACGGTCCCCTCTCGTTTCCCTCAGCCGTGTGATTGAACACCACGTCGAGCATGACCTCAATGCCGTTGCGGTGGAACTGTTTAATCGTGTTCTTTAGCTCCTCCGCCACAAGGCTGACGGAACTCGACGCAGCATAGCCCGACTTCGGTGCAAAGAAGGCCACCGTGGAGTAGCCCCAATAGTTGTAGAGCCTCTCCTCCCCCACGACTCGGCTATTCTCGAACTCGTCGAACTCAAAGATCGGCAGCAACTCGATGCAGTTGACGCCCAACTCCTTGAGATAGGGAATCTTGCTGGTAAGACCCGCAAAGGTACCCATGTACTTGGTACCACTGCCCGAACCCATGGTGAGACCGCGTACGTGGGCCTCATAGATAACGAGGTCCTTCAGGGGAATCTCCAAAGGTCTGTCGTCTCCCCAATCGAAGTCCTCGGGAATCACCTTACCGCGGTGGACAAACGTTTCGTCCGGATCTGATCGCTCACCCCATAGATCCCTGCCTGCGACCAGCTTTGCGTAGGGATCGAGCAGGACCTTCCGGCGGTCGAAGCGATGCCCACCCTGCGGATCAATCGGCCCGTCGAAGCGATAGCCATACTCGAGCTCCTCGTAGTCGAGGTCATAGACTATCATCGAAAAGACGTTACCGATTCTGAATTCGTCTGGGAACGGAAGCACCGCGAAGGGTTCCTTTGCCCCCTGATGGTACAGCAGCAATTCGCACCACGTCGCATGTTTCGAAAACACGGAGAAGTTCACGGCGTTGCCATACAGTATGGTCGCGCCGAAGGGGCTCACATGGCCGCATCGATATTTGATTCCGTCAAGCTCGTGGGTGGGATAGTTGTCCATGGCATTCATGCTGGTATCTCACTTCCTTGACGACGCGGCACCCCTTTGTTCGAGAGAGGTCGTTTCCGCCTCGTCAGACCTTGGCTCTTCTTCTTCGTCGTCGCCACCCCCAAAGAGCGGTGTCGCACGCGAGGTTATCTGGTCTCGCAATACCTCCTGCAGTTCGTCGTCGACGCCCGCAATCGCGCAGGAGAAGCGCACCTGCCCGTCACCCGTCGTCGACTTCGTCCACACGTAGGTGATGAACGGGGTCAGGTCGCCACTCGGCCTAAAGAAGCCAAACGGAGACAGGTGCTCTATCTGCCCATTCTCGTCCAAGTACACACTCACGTGATAGATGACGGTGCTTATCTTTGGGTTGAGAAGCGAATTGACCGCGAACGCCGTCGCCTGGACCTGAGAGCCCGAAAGACAGGCAAGCGCGGTAGGAGACGTCGTATCGATGACCGAGACTTCAATGCGACCGGTGTTTTCGTCGGCCTCCTGCACCGAGAAGTCCTGCGGGAATTGCGTGAAGCCGTTGCCCCACTCGATGCCGCCGTCCATAGCCTCGGCCACGGTGTAGACGTTCACGTTGCCCGAGAGGTTTGCTGTGTTTCCGGCTCGCCTGATCCCCACATACAGCTGCAAGAATACGATGGCCCCCACGAAGACGACCACGATGCCGGCTGCATACCGCTTGATGATCTGGCCGACGTTCGATCCTGAAGGGTCGTCCGTCGAGAGGGGGTCAACGTCAACGCCATGGCCTTTTTCCTTGCGGCGTTTGCGTTGTCGCTCGGCAGAGTCCTCGTCGGCATGACCGGAATTGTCAACCTTGGCAAAGAGCTCCTCTGCCTCCTCGGCAGTGAGCGACCTGGGGTTGGGTGCGATTGGATGTTTGCTCACCATGGGACCTCGGGTATAGACACAGACGTGATTAGTATACGCATATCGTCTGCCAACAAGCCCCTCATGATATCCAGCTTAAAGAAACGCCACGAACGACGGCTCACGGCTCACGGCCGCGGGGCGATGAGGCGGGAATGACTCCCGCCTCCTTTAGGCGAAGCGTCTTACCTACCCCAGCTGATCGAGCTCGGCTAGCCACAGCGTCGCCAAGGCATCGCTGGGCATGCGAAGGTCACCGCGCGGGCTGACGCCGACCGAACCGACCTTCGGTCCGTCGGGCAGGCAGCTGCGCTTGAACTGTTGGGCAAAGAAACGCCGGTAGAAGGTTCGCAACCACTTGAGTATCGTCGCATCGTCATAGGCGTCCGCAAAGGCTGTGCGCGCGAGCCGATACAGCTTGCGCGGCCTCATGCCATGGCGAAGCACTTGATACAGCACGAAGTCATGCAGTTCGTAAGGTCCTACCAAGTCCTCGGTCTGCTGCGCGATGGTGCCATCCTCATTGGCAGGAAGAAGCTCGGGCGAGACGGGCGTGTCAAGCACGTCGTGGAGCACGCGCGCCTCCACGTCGTTGCCGCAGGTATCGGCCACGTAGCGCACCAGATGCCGAATGAGCGTCTTTGGCACGCCACCGTTCACGCAATACATGCTCATGTGGTCACCGTTGTAGGTGGCCCAGCCGAGTGCCAGTTCGCTGAGATCGCCCGTGCCCACCACGAGGCCACCCTCCTGGTTGGCGATATCCATGATGATCTGCGTGCGCTCGCGCGCTTGGGCGTTCTCGTAGGTTACATCGTGGACGTTCTCGTCGTGTCCGATGTCGGCAAAGTGCTGGCGCACCGAGGCCGCGATACTCACCTCACGAAGCTGCACGCCGAGAGCCTCAGCGAGCGTTGTGGCGTTACCTTTCGTACGGCTCGTCGTGCCGAAGCCTGGCATCGTGACGGCGATGATGCCGTGGCGGTCGAGACCAAGCAGGTCAAACGCGCGCACGCTGACGAGCAGGGCAAGTGTGGAATCCAGGCCGCCCGAGATGCCAATGACCGCGCAGGTGCCATGCGTGTGCTGGATTCTCTTTGCAAGGCCATATGCCTGGATGTCAAAGACCTCCTCGCAGCGGTCGGCGCGCTCGGCCTCCTCTCCGGGCACGAAGGGATGAGGGTCGACCGGGCGCGTGAGCTCTGTCGCGGTAACTTCGAGCTCGAAGCGCGACACCATGTGTCCTACCGCCTCAGGCACCAAGGCAACGTCGAACGTGGACATGCGCCGACGCTCGGCAACCAACGACGCCACATCAATCTCGGTCATTGCCAATCCCGGACCAAAGGGTGCCGACTCCGCAAGCAGACACCCGTTCTCCGCGATGAGGCCTTGCCCCGCAAAGACTGCGTCTGTGGTGGATTCGCCCCAGCCAGCACTCGCATACGCGTAGGCACAGACGAGGCGTGCCGACTGGCCTACCACGAGGTTGCGACAATAGGAGGCCTTGCCCACGGCAGCATTCGTCGCCGAGAGGTTCACGACGAGGGTTGCTCCAGCCAACGCATGAGAGATGCTTTGCGGCTGCGGTGCCCACAGGTCTTCGCATATCTCCGCGGCGACCACGAGCTCGGGCACGCTCTCGCAGGCAAAGAGCTGGTTAGCACCAAATGTCGCAAAGTGTCCCGGCGCAAACTCGACGACTTCGCAAATCTGGGGCCCCGTCGAGAAGTGCCTAGCCTCGTACGATTCGTTGAAGTTCGGGACAAAGCGCTTGGGCACGATGCCGAGCACGTCTCCCGCACTGAGTGCAACTGCACAGTTGTAAAGCTTGGTACCCACGCGCAACGGTGCCCCCGCAAAGACAAGCGCATCGATGTCGGCTGTCGCCGCGGCAAGCTCAAGGACACCGTTGCATGCCGCATCGAGCAGGGTGTCTTGCCAAAAGAGGTCCTCGCAAGTATAGCCCGTCACGCACAGCTCGGGCAGCACGATGACCTTCGCTCCTGCCGCCGCCTCCTCGCGCATCGCCTCGACGCACATCTCGACGTTGTATCCGACATCAGCCACCCGCACACGCGGCGTCCGCACCGCGACCTTCACGAATCCATCCTGCATAGGTCCTCCTCGACCGCCACAATCAATCGATACAAACAACCCGTTTATTTTGCCACTGTCACCACTTGCAAGTGATGGTCATACCGTTAAGTCAGGGTTTCGTTTTGCTGACAAATTGACAAACTTCAGCACGTGTTGGCTCCAGAGCGAGCTGCTTCAGTTTGAGGTTCGTGTTGTAGAAGTCCTTCGTGGTGCATCCCGCCCTTCCGCCGCCCGCACAGGCGCACGCACAGGCGCATCCACATGCGCAGGCGCACGAACCTCCAGTACGACCGCGGCTCCGCACGCGTAGTGGGGGCATGACGCGTACCCGTAGAACGGTGTTGGGGTCGTTGCCGTAAACGTACTCACCATTCTCCGCTTTGTCTCTCAGCTCCTCGGGGACATCTTCCTCTGCAACAGGAATCTCACTCTTGATGAGTCTCCAACCGCACGTGCTGCAGACGGTCTCACCGTCAGCCCTAGCCCTTCCGCAGTTTGGGCAGAAACGACAGTACGTGACCTTGGTGCGCTCGATCATTTTGCCGGCCACGAAGCCCGAGCCGTTTGCGTAATCCGCGTTGCTCTTCCTGAGAAAGAAAAAATATAGTATCAGCCACCCAATTGGCCCAATCAAAATGAGCATGGGACAAAGACCGAGGAACATAAAGAACTTGGAGCAACCTGCTGGGTTGTCATTGTTCTCAAGGAACCAGAAGAATGCTATACCGCACCCTATAACGACAAGGAAGCTTATCAGACCTTCCACAGGACTAGTTTCTGACGAAGCCGATTTGAATCTGGTGCTATCAAACGCGAACGCATCGCTAGGATAATACACCCCTATCCTAAAACGCTCGCCTTTGTCCATAGTTCGATTCCAAACATAGTAGTGATCATCCAAGGTCGTAGGTGGAGTGACGCGTGCGACCTCGTAATCGTTCCACCTCACCTCCAGGTTGTCTACCTTGGCGTTTTCGAACCAGCCCGGGATGAACTCATAGACCACTTCTTCTTCCTCATCGTATTTACCCATCTCGTACATGTAGTCCTGTATCAGGCTGAAATCGAAGCTCACCACCTCGCCAGCTTCGTAAGCTCTATCTAGGTCTATGCGCACGTAGTCGCCATCCGAAGAATCGTATCGAATGTCCTCAACCGAGTCACTTGTGCTCCGTATGTTGCTGCAATGCTCGTTTGGAATCCCGATGCGTACCCACGTAAGCGGACCCTCTGTTGTGGAGTCAAGCACCTTCCACTCGACGTGGTAGTCCATGGATAACGTCGCATCTGAGTTTACGATAACCCGAATGCGATAGTCGACGATTTCGTCCAAGTCATTCGATGTCGCCCAAGCAGTGGCAAGCGGTACGGACAAGAGCAGCACGAGCACACAGAATACTGCCGCAAGCTTCTTTTTCACTGGCGCCCCTCCTCGCTTACGTCAGACGCGTTGGTTATGCCGTGCTTTGGATTCCCGGCCCGTTTCCTAAGCGGACAGCTCCCGTCCATGCGCGCCGAGGCAGAGCGTATCGCCGCGCAACGCTCACCATGCCATATGTCATCCCATGCATCGTTACGCAAGTCACCGAGGACGCAACCGGTAAGCCAGCTTTGGCATGGTACGACACGCCCACCAGGCGTCACAGCCATATTGCTAAGGCATGCACCACATGCCGGATCGGGTATGCCAAGACCCATACAAAAGCCTGGCTCTACCCATCCGGGCGACGTGAAGCTTATCTCCATGTCGTGCTCATGGCAGAACGAGACGGCCTCGCGCAGAATCTGCTGCATTTCTTCCATGCTAAGCTGTAGCAGTTCGGATTCCTGCTTGGACGCATTGCCCGTTGTGATGAGACCCGAGCACGTCACGTAGGTGACGCCCAAACCGTGCAGAAATTCCAGTGTCCTCGCATATTCACGATTGCTAGTGCATAGAGGCGTGTTGACGCTCAGATTCAGCCCCACAGCCAGCGCGTTCTGGATTCCAGCAACAGTGTCCGCATAATGAACAGCTCCAACAAGCTCGTTGTGAACGGTCTCGTCATATGAGTAGAGCGTGACCTGCACGCTGTCGAGCGACGCTTTGTGCAGTTCTTCGCAGTAGTCGGGCGTGAGACGAATTCCATTCGTGTTCAGCCGCGTAACGAACCAGCGCGCATGGTCAATCAGTTCAAACAAATCGTCGCGCATGGTAGGTTCACCGCCGGTGAACGTAACCTGTGTGATGCCGACAGCACGGCATTTGTCGATGATGAGTTTCCAGTCATCGGTAGTGAGCTCGGCCTCTTCCGCCTGCTCCTGACCAGCGGCATAGCAGTGCACGCACCTCTGATTGCAGTGCCATCGACCCTCCTTCGTCATGGCGCTCACCATGAGATCCATACGATGCGGAGCGCGCATGTACGGCGCGTAGTCGCCAAGACGGACGTACATGATTGGCTCGTCCACACGCTCGCCTCGTGCCACTTGTGTGAACGTCCTCATGATGGTGTAGATGTCTTCCTTGAGGCGCCGTTTGCTGATGAGGGGATACACCTTTCGTACGGCTTTGCAGGTCTGTCGCTGGATCTCCTCTACATCCTGATCTGTGACGGCACGCCCATCGTACAAGTTGACCGCACGGATGAACTCGATGAGGAGAATGCTCCACGAGGTATTCACGGGGATGATGTCCTGGCCGTTTATTATGGCAACGCTCGAGCCGACCTCAGCATCATGGCTTCCCATCGCCGGAGGAACCAGGTGAATGCGTACCACGCCCGGTCCATCTGGGTTCAAGGTGCAGTGAAACACCTCGTTGAAGTTCTGCCGAGCATATTTCCTTACGCGCCAAGGGATACCCATACGTTGCTCTCTTCCCCGCGTGCAATTGGTGAAAAACTCCTTGTGATTGCTAACCGCTATCGTATCACGACAGTAGTGGAAGGGACAAAATCATAGAGGGCTGCCCTCTGTGGTTGCCGATTGGATTCGTCCGAAATGACTACCCTATATGGAGCTTTGGCTCAAGTGCGGTCAAGTACTTCAAGTCGCAGTTCTGACACTTCCTCAGGCAAGCATGTCAGGAAACAGCCCCATCGCACAGCATTTGTTATATTTTTTTGTAAGTTTTTTGGCATTGTAGAATCTCGAACATGGAGGCTGACTGATGTTTTGTCCAAATTGCGGATCGAGTATTACAGATGACGCACCCTTCTGTCCCAATTGCGGAACAAACGTGCGTGAACTTGCCGAAGAAGCTCAAGAACCTGCTCAAGCTGAGGACAAGAAGCCATCCGTACCGTCGCAGCCAATCTCCGATGAACAGGCTACGCCACAGGATAGTCAGGCCGCAGCAGCCACCAACAAGTCCCGCCGCCCCATCATTATCGCGGCTGCCGTCGCGGTCGCAATACTCGTAGCATTCGTCCTCATTCGGCCGAGCACAAAAGCGACGTCAAAGGAAGCGGTCCCAACCGCAGAACCAGCATCTGAGGAGTCCGCATCCACCGAGGTCGATTCCTCGTATACCGGCCCCACCGTCAGCCTTAACTATTTGCTCGACGATGACTCCCAGGAATCTGGCGAGACGCGCATCGCCCCAGACTCGGAGGGCAACATCACCCTCCCCGAATGCACGGTCGAGCGTGAGGGATATGCGTTCATCGGCTGGGCTGATGAATACCCGCAGCAAAAGCTGAAAGACGAGCCAATCGAGCCTGGCACACAGATTGCTATGGACGATGCAGCCTACACGTATTATGCGGTTTGGCGCACAGTCGCCACCTTCGATGGCAATGGAGCCGACAAGGGCCAGACAGAACCCATTCATACTGACCTGTCCGGAAACATCAAACTGCCGAAGTGTGGGTTCACCAGAAAAGGCTACGCCTTCGTCGGGTGGGTGGCATCCGACCCGAGCGAAAATGACTACGAACCGGCCGGCAAAGCACCCGGCACGACCGAGGACCTGTTCTTCCCCACAACCTACTATGCCTGCTGGTGCCAGAGCGTTGCCTTGCCCGAGGTATCCGTCACGGCACCGGGGACACTCGAGGGTGACGTAGAGGGCTGGAACTCTGCAATGGGAGCTGCAGTTATCATCGTAAAAAACGACAGCAATTCTACGCTGGAATTCTCGGCAAACTTCAGCACATTCAGCACATCGGGCAGCAAGGTCGAGGAAGGCATGGCAATGAAACGCGTCATCGAGCCAGGCGCGTCCCAGCCGCTGATGTGCCGCATAAACAGTCGCGCGGACAAAGCCACTTACACGTTGGAGGCAATGGAGCCCTTCCCCGGCACCGTCGCTGCCAAGGAAGTCGAAGTAGAGGAAGTCGAGAAAAGCAAGGAGGGCATCGAGGCACGCATCGTCAACAACGGATCGGCCGCACCTCTGATAAGCTCGGTAGACTTTGTGGCCAAGGACAAGGAAGGCATCCAATACGTGGGCAGCGTGTATGTAGGCACTACGCTCAATCCGGAGGAGTTCACCGACCTCTCCATCAAGTCCGAAAGCCTTTACCGCACCAGTCTGCAACTGAACTGGAAGGACATGGAGATGACGTATTACGTCAATGGGTCCTACCAAGACACAGGCTACTGGCAGGAACTACTTGAGAAGGACCTCGCAGGGAATTAAGGAACGTTTTTGCACGTGTAGGTATTTGCAACAAGACTCAGTCGACCGAGGCCATTGCCGCGACCAGCGCCGCGACAATGGCCTCGGCGCGTGCTCCGCGCGCGCAGAACGCCACCTCACGAGCAGGTTCCTGCCCTGGCGCGGCCTCGTCATCGAGCCTGCTCAGCACCACGTCCATGCGCTCACTTCCCAGCTGATCTGCGAACTGCTCGCCCCACTCAATCACACACGGACCGTCGTCGCCGAGCACATCAAAGATGCCCGTGTCGTCAAGCTGCGCGGGATTGTCGAGCCGATAGAGGTCATAGTGATAGAGCGGCATCTTTGTGCCTTCGTAGACCATTCCGATGGTAAAGGTCGGACTGCACACGTCGTCGGTGACGCCCATACCAGCTGCGATGCCTTTGGTGAGTTGCGTCTTTCCCGCTCCAAGGTCGCCCGTGAGCACGAGCACGTCTCCGGCCTCAAGTAGCTCGCCGAGTTGCCGTCCCAGCGCAATCGTCTCTTTGGTGGAACGAGTCACGCAGCGCCAGCCGGCGTCCATCACATACCGCCTTTGTTTGGGGTGGCGGGGTGCTCGGCCAGCCATGTGCCGAGCAAGCGGAAGTCGTCCTCAAGGACGGGCTGCCACTCGCGATGGTAGAGCGCGGCCGCCGGGTGGAAGGTGGGGAGCACCGCAAAGTGCCCCGTCTGGTGGAAGCGTCCACGCAGACTCGTAATGCCTTTTTCGGTGCGCAGGATGAAGTGAGCGGCGAAGTTGCCTAGACATACGATGACGTCGGGCCAGATAGAGCGCACCTGTTCGCGCAGGAACGGAGAGCAAGCGGTAATCTCCTCGGGCTTGGGATTGCGGTTGTTTGGCGGGCGGCATTTCACTACGTTGGCGATGTAGACGTCTGAGCGCCGCAGACCAGCGAGCGCCAAAAGCGCGTCGAGGTTATGTCCGGCCGCGCCGACGAACGGCTCGCCCTGTAGGTCTTCATTGCGTCCGGGACCTTCTCCCACAACCATGACCCGCGCGTTGGGATTGCCTACACCAAAGACGAGGTTCGTGCGCGTCTCGCCGAGCGGACAGAGCTGGCAGTTGCCCATGAAATCGCGTATCTCTTCGAGGGTTACTTCCTGCGGCCTCTGATGGTCGTGGCCCGGGATACGCATGATGGGCATGGTCTCATCCTCCTCAGTCAGGTAGGTGCGCTTACGTCGTTGTCGTGCCACGTTTTTTCCTCCGGTCGTCGCGCGTTTCCGTGCGTCAGACGTAGACCTTCTCCAGGCGAAGGCCGAAGTCGCAGACAACCTCGTAGTTGATGGTGTCGCGCTTAGTGGCCATGTCATCGGCCGAGATGAACTCGTCGCCGTCATGACCCAGTACGGTGACCACGTCGCCGTACTCCACGGCGGTCGTAGGCCGATAGGCTCGCACGTTGTTGACGCTCACCTCAAACATGAACTGGTCCATGCAGATGCGCCCCACTTGACGGCAGCGCTCACCGCGCACGAGGACGTCCATCTGGCCCGAAAGGGTTCGCGACAGACCGTCCGCATAACCGATGGGAACCGTGCATATCTGGATGTTTGGCTTGGGCACGCGATAGGTCATGCCGTAGCTCACGCCTGTGCCCACCTCGGGCAACTCGACACGTGTGACGCGACCACGTACGCTCATAGCCGGCTCGAGGTGCACCTCGCGCCGCGTCTCGTAAGAGGGGTGCAGACCATAGAGACCGATTCCGACTCGACACATGTCCTCATGGACTTCTGGATGCATGATCGTTGCCGGCGTGTTCGCACAGTGAACAAGGCCCGTCCTAAGACCGGCGTCCTCAAGCGCCTGTACCGCTTCGCCAAATCGGCGCGCCTGCATCTGGAAGTCCCAGTCACGTGGCATGTCGGCAGTTGCGAAGTGCGTGAACGTGCCAGCACACTCGATACCCCGGTGGAAATGAATCGATCGGCGCATCTCCACTACGTCGCGCCAGTTGACGCCAATGCGAGTCATGCCCGTATCGATAGCCAAGTGATAGCGGGCGACCTTGCCGGCCGCGGCCGCGCACTCGCCCAGAGCAAGGGCAAAGTCTTGCTCATAGAGCGCGGGCATGAGGTCATAGTCCACAATGCGCTGAACCGTCTCGATGGGCGGCTGCGACAGGATCAGGATGGGCTCGGCAATGCCCGCCTTGCGCAGCTCCACGCCTTCCGTGACGGTGGCAACGGCGAACTGGTCACCACCGGAGCGTCGCATGGCCTTCGCGCACTGCACCGCGCCGTGACCGTAGGCGTCAGCCTTTACCACGCACATCATCTGCACATTGCGCGCCATCATGCGACGCAGTGCCGCTGTGTTGCGACGTATGGCGTCGAGATCAATCTCAACCCACGCCCAGCGGTCCTCCGGGCCTATTGCTCGCTGTGCCATCGCGTCTCCCTCCTGCTCGTCTTGACACGCCGTCGGCGCGCCTTCTAAAGCATAGTCAAACCTAGATGGACTCGCAACAGATACACGATTGATTACCCCTTCTGCGTCCCGGCTGCAACGCTGCTTTCCGGCGCATAAGGGTGTTGTCCCTTTCATGCGTCAGCGGATTCCGGATCGCTCCGTCGAGGCTGTGTTTCCGCGACGGCAGCCTTGCGTCGCGTGCTACACTTCTCTGCGTTATATAACGGAGGGAGACCCTGCATGAATAAGCGAACCATACTTGCAATCGACACCTCTTCAGACATGCTTTGCTGCGCCGTGGGGCGTGTGGCCGAGGAGGGTGGCACGCCCGTCGTCGGAGCGGTGGAGTTGCTGGCAAGTCGTGACTACCCATGCCGGCGCCATGCCAACGAAGAGCTTGTCATCATCGCGCGCGAGGTGCTTTCCATGGCTGGTCTCTCTATGCCTGACGTGGATGCCGTACTCGTCGGTCGCGGCCCAGGCTCGTTCACTGGTGTGCGCATCGGCATCGCCACTGCCAAGGGACTTTCTTGCGGACTTGGAAAGCCGCTCTTGGGCTGCTCGACACTCGATGCGACCGCGTGGACAGCTTGGATGTCTGGGATACGAGGAAAGCTTGCCGTGGCAATGGACGCCATGCGCAGTGAAGTCTATCCAGGCGTTTACGTGCTTGACGAGTGGGGCGCTCACAGGACGTTTGCGAGCGAGACGGTTCAGGCCGCTGACGAATGCGTTGCGGAATGGACGGCATGCGATGACGCAGGCGAGCTCATACTTACGGGCAACGGCTTGTTTAAGTATCGCGTTCGTTTCGAAGAGGCTGGCCTCAAAGACGTCGTGGAAGAGCGCCTATGGTATCCCACCGGCGAGGCCCTGATGTATGCTTGGGTCGACCAAAAGGGACGCCAATCTCTTACGCGCGACGCCTCTGAGCTAGGAGATCCGGCGCTGGTGCTCCCGGTCTATACGCGGCTCTCCGATGCTGAGGAAAACGAACGCAAACGGTTGGGTCTGTCCCAACCGGCTAGCGTCATGATGACGGGTGTAGCCGACGAGTTGGCAGACTTGCACCTCCAGCTTCGCCCGATGTCAGTCAATGATCTGGAACAGGTAGTGGCGCTTGAGCAGGAGGCATTTGCGGGAGGTGTACACAACCCCTGGTCCTATTCGCTCTTTGAGGACGAGCTTGCACAGCCGGGTCGTACGTGGTGGATTGCGCATGACAGGGGCGAGATCATCGGTTTCGCCGGTGGTATGCGAGCCGGCGACACGCTCGAGGTGCTCGACGTCGCGGTCGCGCCTGCCCGTCAGCGTGAGGGCATTGCGCGACGTCTCGTGCGCCGTATCGCCTACGATGGGCACGTGCTTGGTGCGCAGAACATCACGCTTGAGGTGGCAGAAGGAAACGTCGCAGGTCAGGCGCTCTACACGTCGTTGGGTTTCGAGCAGGTCGGCCGAAGGCGCGAGTACTACGGCAAAGGCAACGACGCGCTCATCATGACGGCGGAACTTCCGCTGGTGACCGGCTACGAAAAGGATGGGTCGCACGCGGTACCAACTGAAGGCTCCGTCAGCGACGCAGCAGACGCAACCTCAAGTGCTCACGCATCCGTAATCCCGGAGCCGCAAACTTCCGTGCGACCGTGGCCCATCGTGTGTGCCCCTCGTGACGAGGATGCTTGTGCGCGCATTGAGGCTGCGGAACCACTCGTGCTCGGCATCGAGTCCTCCTGCGACGAGACAGCCATGTCAGTGATTGATGGCGAGGGGCGCGTAATCGCAAACGTGGTTGCCACCCAGATTGACTTCCATGCGCGCTTTGGCGGTGTGGTGCCCGAGATTGCGAGTCGAAAGCATACCGAGGCTATCGTCGGCGTGTTTGAGGAGACGCTAGCTCAGGCGGGAGCGACACTTGGAGTTGACACGCTCGCACCAAACGACCTGACTGCCGTAGGAGTCACCGCAGGCCCGGGACTCGTCGGGGCACTCGTCGTGGGCGTGGCCTTTGCAAAAGGGTTGTGCGCATCGACGGAGTTGCCGCTCATTGCGGTCAACCACCTGGAGGGTCACCTTCTGGCAAACCTTTTTGCGACGCCGGACCTCGAACCGCCTTTCGTGGCAAGCCTCGTAAGTGGGGGCAATACCATGCTCGTCCATGTGCGTGCATGGGGTGACTATGAGTTGCTCGGCGCGACCATCGACGACGCGGTCGGCGAGGCGTTTGACAAGGTTGCCAAAGCGCTGGGTCTGGGATATCCCGGAGGGCCCGTGATTAGCAAGCTAGCTACCAAAGGCAACCGTCGCGCAATTCATTTCCCACGCGCGATGATGCATAGCGGCGATTACCGGTTCTCGCTCAGCGGCCTCAAGACGGCTGTTATCACCTATATCCAGTCGGAGAACAAAGCTGGACGCGCCATCAACCTGCCCGACTTGGCCGCGAGCTTCGAAGCGGCAGTCATAGACGTACAGGTGGCCAAGGCTTTGAAAGCCGTCGAGGAGTGCGGCGTCGCGGACTTCTGCGTAGGCGGCGGCGTGGCAGCAAACCCGCAGCTACGCGAGGCATATCTGCGTGAGTTTGGCAAGCGTGGTGTCCGAGTAACGGTGCCTCCGATGAAAGCTTGCGGCGACAACGGTGCGATGATTGCTCTGGCAGCACTGCGCAGTTACCGCGCAGGACTCTTGGCTGACCTCTCGCTCGACGCGGCACCCAACGCAAAGCTTGACGCTTGGACCTGCGACGTAGCTCCCGTGGCACAAATTTGGTAGAACTGCGACTGCTGCACCCTAGTCCTCACCGTAAATCAACTGTACTTGTGAATGGGTATTTACTTATCGTTATTTTGCTTGTCTCTAGCGGGCAATTCCTTCGACTACCTTTGCATGAGTCGTGGCGCAGGCGCGAGAAACGACCTGATCGAACATGGCAGGTTTGCAAATAGTGTACATTTGGTTTTGTGGAGACGACAAAACCCCAGATAACAGACTATTTTCAGGTTCAAATGCGCACTGTGTATTTTACACAGTGCGCATTTGATTCTGAAAAATTTCCATCAACTGGGGTTTTGTGAATTTTTCAGCTTTAAATGTACACTAATGCTCAGGGACGCTCCACATCGGTCGATTGTTGGGTGATCATCCAGACCACGAGGGTGCCATTGCGTACCATCGGCTAAGGTGACACGGACCCAACATTCAGTTTCTGGCGCCAGCGCTTGTCAAATTCCTCGTTTGGAGGGTCAAGTCTACCGACACCCGCACCGACACAGCCTCAGCATATGCCGGACACGTTCCGCAGTGAGTTTGAAGGTCTGGATTGACACATTCGGCTAGAGCAGCCTCAATCCGTTACACGGTGTCGAGCACACGCGCGCCGAAGGGCATGAGCGAAAGCTTCGCCATCTTGAAAAGCTGAAGGCCGAAGGGTATGCCCACCACCGTGATGCAGAATACAGCGCCAGCTAAGACATAGGCTATGGCCTCCCAGAAGCCGATGACGATGACCCAGACGATATTTGCCAGAAGCGACGGGGCTCCGCCGCCATAGATGATGGTTTTTCCAAACGGAGCAAGCGTGAGATTCGCCATCTTGAATGCCTGGCGACCTAGAGGGATGCCAACAATGGTGATATAGAACAGAATCCCCGCCAGCGCCCAAAAGATTGCAGTCAAGATACCGCCGCACAAGATCCAGATGATGTTGCCGATGGTTCGCATGGAGTTCATTCCTTTCGCGTTGCCAATCTCTGACCGATGATAGTTGTACGCGTTTCCCGAGAGTTCGTCTCACCAAGACGTCATTTCGGTACTAGCGCATTCGACCACTCTGGATAAGGTAGAGCGGGCAAGTCGCAGGAAGCGATAAACAACAAGCCCCACTTGGAGTCCCTGTACGGACCGCAAGCGGGGCTTAGCACTCACCAGCTAAAGTGCTGTAATTTACAGCTCGTAGTCTTCCTCCACGAAGGACGCCTGCTCCTCCAAGGCATCGGTTGCCAACCCAGTCGCATTGGCAACATCGAGCGCCATAACGCCGCGGGTGCCCATGCGCTCGGCAGCAATTGCGGCAGCATAGCCATGCACTTCGCAGGCAAGCGCACACATGAGAGGCAGGTTTTCCCCGCCGAAGCGCTCGGCACCGCGAGAAAGTGAGGCGCCCATGATGCCCGCGAGCACGTCACCGGAACCTGCCGTCGCAAGCGATGCAGGACCGGGCTTCGGCAGTAACGCGATATCGACGCCCACGCATGCCGTCGCCGTGCCCTTCGCAACTACGCATACTTCGTTGCCACCCTCTGCCCATACGATGCGCCGCGCCGCTTCGAGGGACTCCGCAAGGGATTCGGGCGGATTGTCGGCCATACCAACCAAGCGTCCAAGCTCACGACGATGCGGTGTAAGCACAAGCGGAGATGAGCGGCGAAGAAGTTCAGGGAAGCTGTCCAACCTCCCAGCCGTGAGCTCAGTCAAGCAATTGAGGGCGTCTGCATCAAGCACGAGCGGCACACCACATTGCAAAAGACCCGCCACCACCGACATCGTGGAGGCATTCACCATCATGCCAGGACCCGCAACCACAGCTCCGCTGCGCTTGGCGAGCTTGATTAGCTCCTCACGCGCATCGGCCGCAAAGGTGCCGGTATGCGGATCGTAAGGCATGCCCACCACGGGAATCTCGACCAGATGCATCTGCGCTATCGCCGCCACAGGCTCGGGTACCGCCAGCGTCACATAACCAGCGCCAGCACGAGCCGCTGCCTTTGCCGCTAGAATCGCAGCGCCAGGATAGCGTGTCGATCCGCCAACTACAAGGACAGTCCCCCGGGAATACTTGTCCACCGCAGAAAGGGGTGGCATCGTAACCTCGATATAGTCCTCCACCTCGACGCGCCACGCTACCGGATCGGCCTCGAGCACAAGACCCTCGGTCTGTTCCGCGAGCGGTGCCACCACGATGGCTCCCGTCACGTCGCGCCCTTCGTCAGAGAGCAACCCCGGCTTGAGGCTCAGCATGGTAACCGTCACGTCCGCCATGATGCAGGCGCCTGGGGCATGACCTGTCTGCGCGGAGAGTCCGCTCGGCACGTCCACAGCAACCACGCGCACACCCGAGGCATTGACGCAGTCAATCCAGATGTCGAACGGCGCCTTTGGCTCGCCGTGAAAACCCGTGCCCAAGAGCGCGTCCAAGATCACGTCAGCGTCTTCCAACAGCTCCTCAAGGCGTTCGCGCGGCGGCGCCACCTCAAAAGGCACGCCTGCGCGTTGGGCGTTGACCGCCACAACATGAGCCAGATTCGCCTCGATGGCAGCCGGTTCGACGGGCGTCACCACCATGACGTTCATTCCCCGTGACATGAGACGCTCGGCAGCAACCCATCCGTCTCCGCCATTGTTTCCCAAACCAGCAAGCACCACGACTGACTCGACGTCATCCAAGCGTTCGACCTCTTGCGCAGCGGCAGAGCCAGCACGGCGCATGAGCTCGGCAAGGCTCACGCCCGCGTTGGTGAGCGCCTCTTCCACATGGCGCACGTCCTCAACGTTGAGTACCGGCTGCATTGCACATCACTCCCTTGTTCATTCCTGTGCCTCAACGCGCTCCAGCTCATCGATGAGCGAGCGCGCCTCTCTGAACGACTTGCGCAGCTCCGCCTTGGGGTCGGGACGCTCCTCGAGCTTTGGCCGCACATCATCAGTAACGGCCACGGCATTCGCCACGGCCACGTCATGCGTATATGAGAGCGAAAGCGCCACTTCGCGCACACCCTGCTCCGCTGCAATCTCCGCCGCACGGCCTGTGAGACGCACCTGTGGCTGCCCCGCCTCGTTGCGCACGACGCTTACGTCCGCGACACCAATACCGCGCGAGAAGCCCGTGCCCAAAGCCTTGAGCACGGCCTCACGTGCGGCAAAGCGGGCGGCGTAGTGCTGAGCGGGACGAGCCATGCGATCGCAGTATGCTCGCTCCTCTTCGCTAAAGACACGCTTCGCAAAGCTAGGCCTGCGCGCAAGGGTTTTTTCCATGCGCGCAATCTCCACCATGTCGACGCCGATGCCCGCCAGTGCCATGCGCGCCTGCCTACTCGACCGTCACGGACTTGGCCAGGTTGCGCGGCTTGTCCACGTCGTAGCCGCGATCGCGCGCCACGTAACGGGCAAGGAGCTGCAGGTGTATGACGGAGACGGCAGGAACGAGCAGCTGGTCGGGACACTGCGGTACCCACAGCACCTCTTGGCACAGCTTCGCGACCTCCTTGTCACCGTCCGTCGCCACGCCGATGACCACGGCACCACGCGCCAGGCACTCCTCGATGTTTGAGACGGTCTTGTCGTGAACGTGGTCGGCGGGAACGATGGCTACCACTGGGAAGCCGGGCTCGAGCAACGCGATGGGACCGTGCTTCATTTCGCCCGAGGGATACGCCTCGGCGTGCAGGTAGCTAATCTCCTTGAGCTTGAGCGCGCCTTCGTAGGCCGTGGTGGCGCTTACGTTGCGACCGAGGAAGAGCGAGGAGGTCTTGCCACGGAAGCGATGAGACGCCTGCTTGTCCTGCCAGCGACGGGCAAGAACCTCACGCATGAGGTCGGGCACCTGCTCCATGTCGCGGTAATGCTTCTGGACCTCTGCCAAGGTCATGGATCCGTTGGCCAGCGCAAGCCGCAAGGCCAGCAGGTAAGAGGCCAGCATCTGAGCGGTGTATGCCTTGGTAGATGCCACAGCGACCTCCGGGCCAGCCTGAATGTACAAGGCACCGTCCGCCTCGCGAGCGGCCGTGGACCCGAGCACGTTGGTGATGGCAAAGACGTTGCAGCCCATTCCCCTCATGCGACGGGCCGCCGTCAGCGTGTCGGCCGTCTCGCCGGACTGCGTGATGACGAGGCACATGGTGTGGTCGGTCACGAGATAGTCCTGGTTGTAGTTGAACTCGCTCGCGTACTCCACCGCCACAGGGACCTTCGCCCAGCGCTCGATGGCAGCCTTGGCGACGAGACCCACGTGGTAAGAGGTTCCGCACGCAATGATCACAATCTTGTCGATGGCGGCAAGCTCTGCCTTGCTCATCGACAGCTCGTCCAGCTCGATACCATGCTCGCCAAGACGGTCCTTCAGCAGTCGCTCGATAGCCTCAGGCTGCTCGTTGATTTCCTTGGCCATGAAGTCGGAATAGCCGCCCATCTTTGCCGCCGAGGCATCCCAATCGATGTCAAAGCTACTCGGTGACTCGACCGGACGACCGTCGCGGTCGACGATGGTGATGCCGCCATCAGGCGTGAGTGTCGCCACGTCGTAGTCGTTGAGCTGAATTACATGGGACGTGACATCGGCCAGGGGCATGACGTCGGAGGCCGCATAGGCCCCGTCCTCGGTGGACGCCACCACCAGCGGCGAGCCGTTACGCGTCACCACGAGAGTTCCCGGAACGTCGGCGCAGACGCACCCGACTGCCCATGAGCCCTCAAGTCGATCGCAGGCATTGCGCACGGCCATGGCAAGGTTCCCCTTGGCGGGACCTTCCCATGCCTCTTGGATGAGGTGCGGAATGACTTCGGTGTCTGTTTCGGAGCGGAACACATGGCCGTTCGCCATCAGCTCGCGTTTGAGCTCCTGATAGTTCTCGATAATGCCATTGTGGACGACTGCGATGCGACCGGAGCCATCCAGGTGCGGATGCGCGTTGCGGTCGGTAGGGGCACCGTGGGTCGCCCAGCGCGTGTGGCCGATGCCGCACGTGCCGTCGGGATTCGCAGCCGCCGCGCGCTCACGCAGGTCGGCGACACGACCGGCACATTTCACACCGTGCAAGTTGCCTGAGGCCGAAACCACCTGAATGCCCGCCGAATCATATCCGCGATATTCAAGCGTCTGCAATCCGTCAAGCAGCCACTTCGCAGCCTGATTCCTACCGGTATATCCAACGACTCCACACATAGTTGCTTCCTATCTCTGTGATTTGATTTGTCACATGTGGCAATGAGTATAGCGGATGCCCGCACGCATCGGTAAGCGGGTAGAAGTGGTACACAACTTTACGAGCCGACCCTAGCCCGGCCCGGCCCTCAGCCCACCGCAGGCATTTGCCAGTTGAGGACGGCCCCTAGTGCTCCCTTGACCAAGCCTCAAGCAGCGCGTGCGCCGTATGCCTCCACGAGAACTCGTGCTCCACGTTGGCACGCGCCGCACGGCCCTGCTCCAGCGCCTGATCTCGATTCGACAAGAGTCCCTCGATGGCGTTGCGAAAACCCTCGGGGGTCGCTTCTTCCAACACCACGCCGTAGCTGTCGTCAGGCATGATTTCCCGTGCGCCGCCTGCGTTTGTGGAGACAATGGGCACGCCCCATGCCGCCGCCTCGAGCAGGGTTGTGGGCAGCCCCTCGGGATAGGTGCTCGGGAAGCAAAACACATCGCTCTGAGAAAGAAGCGCACTCACGTCTGGCTTGTTCAGACGACCGAGGAGGTGATACGACGATGGAGCCTTGTTTGCCAGCTCTTGGTACTGGGGACCGTCGCCAGCCACGAGAAACGCGCACACCTCCTGCGGCATACGACGCGCAATTTCGAGCAACACGTCCGCACCCTTGCCCGCTACGAGCCTCCCTACGAAGGAAACGATGGCCATCCCTGGAGCAAGGCCGAGCTCAGTGCGATAGTCACGACCCGATGACGACGTCCGAAATCCCTCCGCATCGACGGCGTTGTGGATGACCCCACGCGCAGAGATGCCCATGCTGCGCAGCCATTCGACACTAGCCAGGGACACGCCATAGAACGCCGGGTCGTAACGTCTGATCCGCCGGGTCCGTTCGCGCTCATACAGATGAACCACGGAATCCAAGCCGGGTACGCCGAAGCCGATCGGCGCCGAGCTGTGGTCGAGCAAGACGACCGGAATGCCCTGCTTCCGCGCAAACCGAACGCCCTCCAGCGAAAGGTCGTAGTAGCGCGCGTTCACAAGCACGCCGTCGTGATGCACCTTCGCCAGCTCGGCCATCATCGCACGAAAACCCGCGTTGCGCCGAGCGAGGGGAAGCCTCCCATCAAGCAGGTTCCTTGACGGGAGCCGCCACACCAGCAGCCCCTCAACCGGTTCCTCTTTCGGCGCAAGGCCCGCCACCTGTGAGGTGACCACGTCCACGAGATGCCCCTCGCGCACGAGTTCGTGCGCAAGACATTCTGTGAACTGCTCTATGCCACCCGTATGTGGCGCATAGTGCGCCGAAAAGATCGCGTAGCGTTGAGACACTAGCCCAGCTTCCCTGCGGCCAGAAGGTCGCGCGCCTCGAGGAGGTCCGAACAGATGCAGGCGGCATTCTCGCGAGCGAATTCGTCAGGAGCCACCATGTCGGGAACCATAATCGTGATGAAGCCGCCCGCCACACCGGCACGGACGCCGGAGAGACTGTCCTCAAAGACCAGCGTCTGCGCAGGCTCGACCCCCATGGCTTCGGCCGTCTTGAGGAAGATGTCGGGCTCGGGCTTGGGATGCGCCATGCCCACGCCAGTCACGAGCTCGCCGAAGTACTCGCGCACGCCACCGTTGGAAAGATTCGTCTCTATGCTGGCAAGCGAGCTGGAGGAGGCCACCGCCATGGGCACGCCCTCGCCGCGCAGGTAGTCAAGCAGTTCGTCAAGGCCGGGCTTCTTTGGCACGCCTTTCGCGACGTCTGCGTGGACCTTGGCGTAGGCGGCCTCACGCACATACGACGCGTCCACGTCGGGAAGGAAACGGTTGATGACGGCCTCCATGCTCTTGCCCGACGTGCCACGCACCGCATCGGCCAGACCGTGGGGATACGCGACGCCAATGGTCGCCAAGACCGGCTCCCATGCTTGCGTCCAAATCGGCTCCGTGTCAAACATCAGGCCGTCCATGTCAAAGATTGCGCCCGCGATCATCGTGCCCTCTCCCCTCCGTTGTCAAACGTCACGTCGTGACTCCTAGAATCAGGCTACCCGACTTCGGACACAACATC
This sequence comes from uncultured Coriobacteriaceae bacterium, assembly GCA_902766445.1. Taxonomy (GTDB): domain Bacteria; phylum Actinomycetota; class Coriobacteriia; order Coriobacteriales; family Atopobiaceae; genus RUG440. The sequence goes on along the minus strand of CACXDP010000181.1, from coordinate 3,349 downwards.
AAGAGAATAAGGAAGTGAACCGCCCCCATTTCTTGGACACGAGAAATGGGGGCGGTTCAAGTAATTCCCCAAGGGGCACTTGCGCAAAGATGAGCCCGATAGGCCAGTCCGACGCTTATTCGACGAAGTAGATGCCATCCTCCTCGATGTCGAACTGCACCTGATCGGTGATGAAGCGGTCGCCAAACACGTCGGTGATGTCAAACGAGTAGAGGTACGTGCCCTTCGGCAGATCCTTGTACTCAATCGCGAGTTCCTTGTCACTCACCGTGAACTCATTGCCCTCGACCTTGCGATCGGTTCCGTAAAGCGGCACGACCTTGTCGCCCTTGGCGATGGGGATGCAGTTGCGGTTGACAAGGCCGTTGTCGCCTTCTCCCGTCCATGCGCCCTCGACCTCGACCTTACCGGTCTCGAGGTTTTGAGTCATGCGCAGGTAGCAGTCCTCGCCATTGAGGCGAATCGGCGACGTGAACACCACCTCGCCCAGGTCGGAGTTTTCGCTCGCCTTGTTTTCCACCACGTACAGACAGAGGTTCTGCCCATCGGGCAGCGAGAGCCACTTGCCGTCGAAGCCGTCTTCGACCAAGCCCTGGTCCTCGCCCTCATTCCATTCTGCCCACACCTCATAGGTCTGGCCAAGCTCGACCGCATCGCCACCTTCGGCCTGTCGATACACGAGGCCCGCCACCGAAGCGACGTTGTCAACGCCGTGCTTGTCGAACTGCATCCAATACACGCCCTCGTCGTCCACCTGCGGCTCTGAGGCGAAGGTCACAAGCTTACTCTCCGGGTCGTGTTCGTCCACGTACTCCCAGTGAGGATCGACCGAGCGCATGCTGCTCACGGCACCAATCAGCAGTGACAGGGTTTCTTCATCGTTGAGCAAGCTCCACAGACCGTCGCTGTCATACCAAGAGTCGTTGGTGTAGGAGGTGTACTCTGTGCCACCGTTGTAGGTCGCGCCATGGGCCAGACGGTCCACGTACGAGAGATATGATTGATTCGCGGCTACCGTCTCGTACGCCGTAAGCTCCCTGGAATCCCGAATGCTGAGGGGATAGTACAGCGAAAGTCCACTCGAACCGGCATGGTTGCGACCGTTAATCTGGTACGTGACGGCCTTGGCGAGCGTCTTCCGCACATCCTCCGCGCTCGGCGACGTGGCGGCACAGGCATCCACGATGCCTCCGAGGTCCACCATGTTTGTATAGCCCTCCATCCGGTTGTTTGTGCCATAGCTCTCGGCTCTGCGGATGCCGCGCGTCATGGCCGCGAGGTCTGCCTGGTTGCTGCCTGTCTCGTACATCTCCTGCGAAAAGCCGTAGAAGTCCTGCATGAGGCCATCCATCTGCGAGAGATCGATGACGGAGAGCGTAGCAGAGCTCGAACGCGACCCCGGTAACGATTCCATGTAGCCGTCGCAGATGGCCTGGCCAAGCTCCTTGGCCGTGCATCCAGGATTCTGGGCCAGATATTCCATGATGGAGCTGTACTCCCAGCCGGTCCCTGGCTCGACCTCCTGGGACGCAACCATGTAGTCAGCATAGGTCGCAATTATGTTTGCTGTTTCGAGCGTGCCCATGAGGCAGGCGTCGAAGCCCACGAAATCGAACTTCTGCCACATCGTGAGGCTCGTGCGCGCAAAGGCATGGTCGAGTTCGCGGAGCATGAGCGAGTCGTAGCTGTTGCGCTCGTCAAAACACACGCCCGTGATGGAGCCGCCACCGTGATCCCACATGATGACGCCCATGTGCTCAGCCGGGTAGTTCTTGAGTCCCCATGTCAGGAAGTCAGCCAGCGTGTTGGGGTCGCCCATGTCAGCAGTCTTGACACTGCCAACGGAGGTAATCGACCCGTCCTGCACCACGTAGCGGTCGAGGTTCCTGCCCGAACCCTGCTTGCCGTGCCATTCCTTCGCACCGCCCGTCTCGACCACGAAGCGCACGTTCTCGCTGCCGATCGCGCCGACCATCTCGCCGAGGTCCGCCGTCGCGGCGCCTCCCCGGGTCTCCAAATCAGATCCGCAGAGATACACAAAGACGGTCCAGCTGTCTTTCTCGATGCCCGAGGGACGCTTTCCCGAAAGAGAGGCGCGATTAATAGTGAGATCCTTGCTGCCACGCTGCGCCTGCACCGAAAGGCCGCTCGCCACACGCTCCTCAAGGGTCTCGCCACCGTCGTCCGGAGAATCCATGACCATGGTGCCGCAGGCTGATAGGGCAAGGCAGAGCGCCACGAACAAGACAGAGGCCACGATAGCAATACCGCTGCGTCCGTACCTCTTCATCGCTGCTCACCCCTTCGTCTGCTGGGCCTGCGCTCGGTGTACTCGTCTTCCTCGTTCTCCACGTCCACGTCCTCGTCGACGCGACGAGCGTTCGGGTTGATTGCCGCTCGCCTCCGTCCGTGTCGCGTCTCTTCCGACACGGCAGCACGCTTTATGCGTCTGCGCTCCTGCTCCATGGCTCTCTCCTTCCGCGATTCCTTGCCTTACATGGCATAAACTATAACGGTTCGGCGCCCGCCCGTTCGACAAAAAAGGCCCACTGACTTCGTGTGTCAACGTAGGAGTGTTCACGCTCGGTTGTGTGTTGCCGGGGATACTCCGAGCAACACAACCCCGGACGCCCCGCCCCTACGCTGCCTTCTCTTCGATGGCGCCCTTGAGGTCGTCTTCGGTGATGGGGGTATCGGGCAAGTGCTTCTCATCCGAGTTCAGCGTAAGCTCGCCGTCCGCAACGAGCTCAACGACGCGCTGGTGGAGCTTCTCGTCCCAATCGTTCCCGACGAGCTTCCAGTTGTCATCACACGCAGGCGTTATCGTGCCTCCTTTGACGTTCTCGATGTAGTCGGCGATCATCTCGCGTATGCCACCAATGTATCCATGTACGTCGGCCTCCAAGAGTTTGGGCATGTCGCCCTCTTCAAACACCACTCCTGGTGCGAGCAGATGCGAATTCGCGCGATAGCTATTCACGGCAACTACAAAGACATCATCATCCAAGACTGGCGTCCCATCAGGTCGGCTCAGCCCCTCGATCCGCTTGCCTGGCTCCTTGGCGACGTTCACCTGGTAGTTCACCCCTTGGAACATGTCGTAGTTGTACATGGGCATCTCGGGGTTGAAGGACAGCGTCAGGTCGCCCTTATGGAACGTTTGGTAGAAGGTCGCTGAGAGCTCAAGGTACTTCTTGAGCTGCGCACCTGTCATCTCGAGCGCATAGAGGGTGTTTACGTGCTTGAAGATGAGCGACGCGTCGCAACGACGGATGGGGCCAGGCTCCACGTTGGCATCGGCCAAGAAGTACGCAGCAGTAGATATGTCGGCGCCGGTGTGATAGAGCTG
>CACXDP010000180.1 GCA_902766445.1 uncultured Coriobacteriaceae bacterium | reverse complement strand
TGCTCGAGGCGCGCGTGAAGGACGAGCGCATTCCCTTCTCGTATGGCATGCTGGGCCAAGAGACCAACGGTGCGGGTGGCATGTTTAAGGCGCTGCGTACCATCCCCGTGATTTTAGACATCGTGGAGGAGATGAAGGAGCTCTGTCCGAACGCCTGGCTCGTCAATTTTACCAACCCGTCCGGCATGGTCACTGAGTCCGTGATTCGTTACGGGCACTGGGATCGATGCATCGGACTCTGCAACGTACCCATTGGCGCGATGCTCAGTGAGCCCAAGCTCATCGACAAGGAGCTTGACGAGCTCGTGTTTCGCTTTGCGGGAATCGACCACTTCCACTGGCATCGTATCTATGATGCGGCGACTGGCAAGGAAGTCACGATGGACATCATCGATGGCATGCTCGATCCGGCGAAGGATGACGGTACCCCGGCGAACATCCACAGCATTCCCTTTGCCCGTAAGCAGCTGGAGCACCTGCGAATGATTCCTTGTGGCTACCACCGCTACTACTACCTGCAGTCTGACATGCTGGCTGATGGCTTACGTGAGTTTGCCGATTCCGAGCTAGGCTCGCGTGCGCAACAGGTTAAGAAGGTCGAGGATGAGCTCTTTGAGCTGTATCGCGACCCCAATTTGGCCGAGATGCCCGAGCTGCTTTCCAAACGTGGCGGTGCGCACTACTCCGACGTTGCGACTGAGACGGTTGCTTCCATCTATAACAACGCGAACGAGCACATTGTGTGCTCTACGCTCAATCGTGGCGCGATTCCTGATTTGCCCGCTGACGCTGTCGTGCAGGTGTCGAGCTATGTGGGTGGTGCTGGGGCGCAGCCGATAGCCTTTGGGCCGATGCCCACATCTGCTCGCGGTTATCTGCAGCTCATGTGGAACATGCAACGCCTCGTTGAGGAGGCTGCGGTGAAGGGCGACTACGGCGCGTTGCTAGAAGCTGTGGCTCTAAACCCGCAGACACCTGCCGGCACCGATGCAAAGCAGGTCATTGACGAGCTGCTGCTGGCTCATGCTGCGTATCTTCCACAGTTTGCGGACAAGGTTGCCGAGCTCAAGGCTGCGGGAGTCACGATTAAGGATGACGTAGTTCGTGATCTTTGCGAGCGTGGTCTGTAAAATGCGTGGGAAGGCCCCCTCTTTGGCGTATGGCGACCCAAAAGAGGGGGCCTCTGCTTTGTGCGCTACGCTTGGCCGCCAAAATAGTGTACCTTTGAACCTGAAAAAGTCACAAAACCCCAGTTGATGGGAAATTTTCAGGTTCAAAGGTACACTGGCTACTTTACACAGTGTACATTTGAACCTGAAAATAGTCTGTTATCTGCGGTTTTGTGACCTTCACAAAACCAAATGTACACTATTCTAAAACGCTGTCCTTGCGTGTGCAGTGCATGCGGTATTGAGTGAGGGGAAAGCCATGAGAATCATCATCTCGCCCGCAAAGAAGATGCGTGTTGATACCGACACGCTGCCTTGGACTGATCTTCCCACGTTTCTGGAGGACGCCGAGAGGCTGAGCGACTGGGTGAGGGGTCTCAGTTATGCCGAACAGAAGCAACTTTGGGCGTGTAGTGACAAAATCGCGATGCAAAGCTCCGAACAATACGCACACATGAATCTGCGAGGTGAGCTGACGCCTGCCCTCCTTGCCTACGACGGTATCCAGTACGCCTACATGGCCCCGACCGTGTTTGAAGACGGCCATTTCGCGTATGTGCAGGAGCACCTGCGCATACTCTCAGGTCTCTATGGCATACTTCGTCCCATGGACGGCGTGGTTCCGTATCGCTTGGAAATGCAGGCGAAGCTAACGATGCCGGGTTACAAGAGCCTCTATGAGTATTGGGGACGCAGACTATACGACGAGGCAATGGACGAGAGCCGAATCCTGATAAACCTTGCATCAGGCGAGTATGCCAGGGTGATGAAACGTTACATCGGGCCCAAAGATAGATTCGTTTCGGTCGTATTTGGCGAGCTCAAGGGAGATCGGGTCGTTCAAAAGGGCGTATACGTCAAGATGGCACGTGGCGAGATGGTGCGTTATCTAGCAGACGCTCAAGCCGATGATCCAGAATGCATGCGCGATTTCCGTTGGAGCGGCTATGCATTTGACGAGGGAAGGTCCACGCCCTTGTGCTATACATTCGTTCGCTGAGGCGATGCAAAAACGAGCATACCGATTGGTGCTCGTCTGCCGTTAAGCCATGTCTGTCTAGCAATCGATGCGGTCGGCCTCTGTGATGGCTCGCACCACGCGAGCGGGCGATCCCATCGCAAGTGAGCCCGCGGGGATGTCTTTGGTCACGAGGCTGTTCGCCCCGATGACGCAACCTCCGCCGATAGTGACGCCGGGCATGATGGTGACGTTCGCTCCAAGCCAACAGTTGGGGCCGATCACAATGGGAGAAGCCAGCTCTAGGCCGATGTTTCTTTGCTCGGCTAGGAGTGGGTGTGCCGCGGTATAGGCGCCAAGGTTCGGCCCGATGAAGCAGTCATCGCCGATGGTTATACCACCTCCGTCCATGAGGTAGGCGTTATGGTTGATAAACACCCGTTCGCCGATGTGGCAGTAGGCACCATAGTCCACGTACAGAGGTGGGAGAATCTGGCAGTCTTTCCCGAGGTCAGGAATGAGTTCGCGCATGACCTCATCGCGCCCATCATCGTTAGGCCCTAGTGTGACGTTGAGCCGGTGGCATAGCTCGTCGGCACGTATGCGAAGGTCGAGTATCTCCGGGTCGTAGTTCGCGTTGTACCAGAGGCCCGCCTCCATGCGCTCCCGCTCGGTCATCTGTTCGCCCATCGTTGCTCCAATCCTCGGCATGGTACGTACCATTGCGTGTTTGCGTCATAGCGTACCAAATCGAGCTTCTTTTCACCGGCGGCTGTCGCTCAAAAGACCTTCTCTGATCGTTCTGCCTCGATTTGCTTGCTGCGTGGGGTACATAGGTAGGGTTTATTGGGCCTCTGACAGACGAAAACCTCACTTTCGGGCAAATCTAAGTGTCACTATGAAGATTTTTCTAAGTCTGGTTGTATAAACCCGCAAAGGTGGGTACTATACCCAACGTTGGCTAGGGGATGGGGTAGCTGGATTGTCACCTGTCCCGCACTGAAGGGGCGCATCTGCGTCATATAAGGAGGTCTTGCATCATGACACTTAAGCCACTGGGCGACCGCGTGCTCGTCAAGCCCGCTCCCAAGGAGGAGAAGACTGCCACCGGCCTATACATCTCTTCCGGCGCTCAGGAGAAGCCGCAGCGCGGTGAGGTCATTGCTGTGGGCGAGGGCAAGCGCGATGACAACGGCAACCGCATTCCGGTTGACGTCAAGGTCGGAGACCAGGTCTTCTACGGCAAGTTTGGCGGCAACGAGGTCAAGGTCGACGGCGAGGATCTGCTGCTCCTGCGCGCCGATGACATCTACGCCGTGGTCGAGGACTAGTCTCGTATCGTTTGGTAATGTTGCGCCCGCATGACGCGGGCGATTGTTTGTGAGGAGATAGAAAGAATGGCTAAGGACATCGTTTTTGGTACTGAAGCACGTGCCAAGCTTGCCAAGGGTGTCAACACTCTGGCTGACGCAGTTACCACCACCATGGGCCCGAAGGGACGCTACGTTGCACTGCAGCGCTCCTATGGCGCGCCCACCATCACCAACGACGGCGTTTCCGTCGCCAAGGAGATTGAGCTCAAGGACCCCATCGAGAACATGGGCGCACAGCTCGTCAAGGAAGTAGCCACCAAGACCAACGATCTCGTTGGTGATGGCACCACAACCGCAACCCTGCTCGCTCAGGTCATCGTAAACGAGGGCCTGCGTAACGTCGCCGCTGGCGCTAACCCCATCGCTATCCGTCGTGGCGTCGAGAAGGCCGTGGCCGTGGTTGTCGACTCCATGCGTGGCGCTGCCAAGGAGGTTTCCACCAAAGACCAGATCGCTTCCGTCGGCACCATCTCCGCTTCTGACCCCAAGGTCGGCGAGAAGATCTCCGACGCCATGGAGGTCGTGGGCAAGGACGGTGTCATCACCGTCGACGAGGACAAGACCAACTTCGGCATCTCCATCGACACTGTTGAGGGCATGCAGTTCGACAAGGGCTACATCTCTCCGTACTTCGCAACCGACACCGAGAACATGACGGCCGAGCTCGAGGAGCCCTATATCCTCATGACCGACCAAAAGATCTCTGATCCGCACGACATCGAGCCGCTGCTCAACGCCGTGCTGCAGAGCCGCAAGCCCCTGCTCATCGTCGCCGAAGACGTCGACGGCGAGGCTCTCGCGACGCTGATTCTCAACCGCCTGCGCGGCGTGCTGCAGGTCGCAGCTGTCAAGGCTCCTGGTTATGGTGATCGCCGTAAGCGCATGCTCGAAGACATTGCTATCCTTACTGGCGGCCAGGTGGCCATGAAGGAGCTTGGCATCGAGCTTTCGAACATTACCGCTGACATGCTCGGTACCGCCAAGTCCGTCAAGATTACAAAGGACGAGACCACCGTTATCGGTGGCGCTGGCTCCAAGCAGGCCATCGATGACCGCGTGGCTCAGATCAAGGCTGAGATTGAGCACACTGATTCCGACTTTGACCGCGAGAAGCTCCAGGAGCGTCTGGCCAAGCTGTCCGGTGGCGTAGCCGTCATCAAGGTTGGTGCTGCCACCGAGCCTGAGCTCAAGGAGGTCAAGCATCGCATCGAGGACGCGCTGCAGGCGACGCGCGCGGCCGTCGAGGAGGGCATCGTTGCTGGCGGCGGTGTCGCGTTCCTCGAGGCTTCCTCCGCGCTCGACACCGTCGAGGCTGCTGATGGCGATGAGAAGATCGGCGTTGACATCGTGCGCAAGGCTCTTGAGGCTCCCGTTCGCACCATCGCCCAGAACGCTGGCTTCGAGGGTTCCGTTGTCGTCGAGAAGATCAAGAACCTCCCCGCAGGTCAGGGCCTTGACTCTGCGACTGGCGTCTATGGCGACATGATTGAGATGGGCGTTCTCGACCCCGTCAAGGTCACTCGCACCACGCTCCAGAACGCCGCGTCCGTGGCAAGCCTCATCCTCATCACTGAGGCTACCGTGACTGACGAGCCCAAGAACACCACCATCGAGGAGGCCATCTCCGCAGCTGCCGCAGCTGGCGGCCAGGGTGGCGGAATGTACTAAGCGCGATTTCCGCAAGGGTGGGGCCGCCCCCTGTCTTTCCCGTGCTCAGACAGCTCGCTTCGCGAGAACTGCGCGCGGGAAAGACAGGGGGGCGGCCCCTTGCGCAACCCAGGCGCACTGGCGCGGGGAAGCATCCGTGGTGCTTACGAAATCGTTTGCGTAACGCAATTGTTGCTCATGGGCTGACATAAACTCTCGTCAGTAGTTCATTGATTGGGTTTACAATGAGCGGTGAAAAACCATCAATTGGCTCGTGAAATCGGAAGGTGAGCATCATGTTTTGTCCAAAGTGCGGAAAGCAAGTCCCCGATGATGCGAGATTCTGTTCGTCTTGTGGCAATGACCTTATAGCCCGACAGCAAAAGACACTCCGGCCGGCGCAGCCTCGTGTGAATGCCGGTCAGTTGGAATTGCCGCCAGTCGAGCAACCTGCGCAGGGAGAATCTTGGCAACCTCCTAGACAGCAATCCCCTTCATATGGCGACCGTCCGCAGAGCTTGCCACCACATCAAGCAAACAAGAGGCCCTCAAAACTCATTCTCGTGATTGCGATCCTCGGCGTGCTTGTCCTTATTGTGGGTGGAATCGTTGTTGCGCGGACGTTGTTACATCCTGCAGGCAAGTTCGCGGAGCCTGAGCTCAAGGAAGAGGAGCCCAATCGCATAAGTCCCAAGGAGAAGATAGCGATAAATGAACTCACGCTCGACGTGGACCAGCTCAATCGCTATATCGTGACCGGTACGGTTCGAAACGAGGGCGATCAGGCGTATGACGTGAAGCTGAACCTGAGTGCCATTAAGCATGAGTCGGACAAATACGGCGAAGAGGTGACGTCGTCAACGAGTAGTCTGGGTCTCGTCAGCGTAACACCCTACACGAGAGCAAGTGGCTCGACTGTTACCCTGTACGATTTGGAGCCAGGGGAGAGAAAGTTCACAGCGTATACGTCATGGGGTAGTATCGAGGAATTCCTGAGCGATATCGAGGCCAGGGTGACCTCGGTGACGCTTCCCGATGCCAAGGCACGTACGCGCTTTGACCATGGTTTCAACGCGGATGGTAGCATAAAGGATATTGAGATGATCTACACGCAGGACGGGAAGTTGCGTGGATCGTTTATAAACGACACGGGTATGTACCTTAACGATGTCACCATAACCTATATCGCCAGGAACAGCGAGGGCTTGCCTGCGGTTGATGGGAATGGTGCACGTCCTTATGGAGCCGTCGTGGGTCATCTTTCGGTGGATACGCTGAAACCCGGTGATACGGGCGAGTTCGAGGTGAGAGTGGGCGAAGGCTACGAGACGATAGAGCCAATTGACGTGCAGATAACGCCGGATCCAAACAAGAGCACCTTTAGCTAGGATGCGTCTGCGCAAGTGAGGAGTTATCCATGGGACTGTTTGACAACGTTGCTGATGTCGTGAATCGCGGCACTGCGGCAGCAGGACGTACGAGTAGGAGTGCCCGCCTGCGAAGGCAGATTGGCGACTTGAGGCGACAGCGCCATGAGCTTATGGCTCAACTCGGCGAGTCCTTATATGATGAAGTTGCCGAGGACGCAAGATGGCGAACTGGAAGGGAGACAGTGCTCGACGGCATCGCAGACATCGATTGGAAGATAGGGGACACAGAGCAACAACTAGCTCAAATTGAGGCGGAAGCTCAAGCTGCACAGCGTGCGGCACAAACGTACGCGTGTCCTCGGTGTGGAACGCGGGTGAGCGGTTCGCAAGGTTTCTGTAGTGGGTGCGGTATGCCGGTTTCTCAGATACTTGCGGATGTCGATTCTGTCGCGGTCGAATCCGTGGCGTCAGAGTTGCGTGCATGCGTCTCGTGTGGGGCTCCGCTTGAGGATGGTGACGCGTTTTGCATGGTCTGCGGCGCGAAGCAGCCGTGATGGGCTGTGGGGCCGATACGGACATGGGCTTCGCTGAAGGGCGAGCGGTTGAGCTGGGATAACAACGAAGAGCTCGTTTGGACGAGTTATCGGTCTGCGTCGAGCCAGCGCTTGCGACTGAGGAAGTTCCACACCATGACCACTGCCGTAGCTATGACTTTCGTGACGGTGATGGCGAGGGCAGATTCGCCAGCCATTGCCGTGCCTGCCCACATGACGAGCTCGTTGATGGCAAGACCGACCACTGACAAGGCGACGAAGATGGTGAACTCTCGTCGCTTCGACATGCCCTCGCGATGTCGAAACACGTAGTGCATGGAAGCGAGGTAGTTGAACGTACACGACACGACGAACGAGATACCTGAGGCGAGCACGGCGTTCATACCCAAAAACTGCGAGAGCAGCATGAGCACGCCATAGTCGACTACGAACGCGGCAAACCCTACGATGCCGAATTTGAGGACTTGCTCGATTAGCGTCTTTGCGTTTCCCATGCCATTGCACCTCCGTTGCATTGTGGCGTGAAGGTCGTTAGTGATTCCCGGCACGAGCGCTTGCTATGCGTCTGTCTTTAATCTCATATTCGATCATCCGCTTCCTTCAGTTCTCACGGCGCGGGAACAGTCTCACAATAACTTATCATGACAGTATTGGCCACGAGTGCCGTGCAAAGAATCGGTTCGAGTCATTTGCCGGCCGTGGGCGTGGATGAACTACGATACGTGCATGGCATCGAGTCCACCTGTGACGCGCGTGTCTCCCGTGGCACATCTGCGCTACAATAGTCCCCCGTGGAAAGGGGAGGGACATGGCCAAACAGAAGCGTGACTTGCTGGACGAGATTATCGACATCCAGTCAGACTGGGATGCTCTTTCGCATACGGGCGATGACCTTGTGAGCCAGCTTGCGGCAGAACCCGAAGAGGAACGCTTCTTTGATCCAGCCGATTACCAGGAGCGACCGCGCGCAAACTCAACGTACTGCGCCGCCGCCGTAATGCGCGACATGAGCGTCTGTCGCGTATGCAAGGATGTTTGCCCGGTTGATGCCATCGTCATCGATGGTGCCATGGTGCGCGTCAGCGATGCTTGTCTGCGATGCGATCTGTGCGTCGCAGCATGTCCCACGGAGGTCTTTCAGATTCGCAGCAACGCGCCACTTGCCCTCTACGACAAGGTCGCCAAGGTCGCAGCTGCCTATGAGCAGTGCTACATTACCTGTACGCGCGCGCTGGGCCGCTTGCCCGAAGCGAACGAGATTCTCCTGCCTTGTGTGGGGGCTGTCGCGCGCGAGGTGTGGTTCAACCTCTTGTGCGAATTCTCCAATCTCAGCGTATACCTGCCGCTCGGCATATGCGACGAGTGCCGTACGACTACTGGCGAAGAAACTCTTGGCGAAGCCATTGCCGATGCGGAGGAGTGGAGTGGCGAGAGCGTGGGGCTCGAGGTGGACGAGGCCGACCTTTTGCGCGAACAGAAGCGTGCCTACAAACGCAGCCAGTTCGTGAGCGGCATGACTCAGGCGGGGACGCGGCTGGTGTCGCGCAGCGTGCCTATCTTGGCCGGAGCGCAGGCCGTGGCTAAGCGTTTGCAAGCGCACACAAAGCAAATCAATGATCTTCAGCGGTCACTCGACAATGCGGTGGGAACCCAGTCAACGCAGTCACGTCGGCGCATGCTCACGCGCAAACGGAGGCTCCTCTTGGCCGGTTTGCAGCGTTATCCTGACCTTGCCGAGGAAATGCACCTGCCCTTTCCGAGCTTGAATGCAGATATCTGCACCATGTGCGGAGACTGTGCCAAGGCTTGCACCGTGCATGCCCTCGAGCTCGACAGCAACGGTCGGGTGCATGTGGAGCGTGCCTACTGCGTATGCTGTGGTTCTTGTGCGCAGGCATGTCCCGAGGGGGCCATTCAGATGCGCGAGGACACCTGCGAGGAGCTCGTGGTGCCCGATCCGGAAGCAGAAAAGAAGGCACGACAGAAGGCGCGAGCGGCCAAGGCGCGCAAGGAGAGCAAGAAGACCTTGGATAAGGGTCTCGACATCCTCGAGAAGCTTGCAGACGACTAGCTATCACAACAGACAATCGGAAACGAAGGAGCAAATCGACATGGCACTATCCATTGGCATCGTGGGACTTCCCAATGTGGGCAAGTCAACCCTTTTTACAGCGCTCACAAAGAAGGGTGGGCTTGCCGCGAACTACCCCTTCGCGACTATCGACCCAAACGTGGGCATCGTAGACGTGCCAGACGAGCGCCTGCAGGTGCTGGCCGACATCGTGCATCCGGGTCGCATCGTGCCTGCAACGGTGGAGTTTGTGGACATCGCTGGCCTCGTGAAGGGTGCGAGCGAGGGGGAGGGTCTCGGCAACCAATTCCTCGCAAACATCCGTAACACCGATGCCATCTGTGAGGTCGTGCGCCACTTCTCGGACCCGGACGTCATTCGGCACGAGAGCAGCATTGACCCCGCATCAGACATGGAGACGATTCAGACCGAGCTCGTGCTCGCCGATCTCGGGACGCTCGAGCGCGCTATCCCGAAGCTCGAAAAGGAGGCGCGTCGCGACAAGGCTAATGCCCCGAAGCTTGCCATTGCAAAACGTCTGCAGTCGTGGCTCGACGAGGGCAACCGTGCCGCCACACTCGACATGACAGAAGAAGAGCGCGCCGCCGCGCATGACCTCTTTTTGCTGACCATGAAGCCCATCCTCTATGTGGCGAATGTCGATGAGGATGCGCTCGGCGAGGAACTGCCTGCTATCGAGGGCGCAAAGGTCGTGCCTATAAGCGCGAAAGTGGAGGCCGAACTGGCGGAATTGGCCGAAGACGACCCCGAGGAGGCAGCCGAATACTTGGCAGACTTAGGCCTTGAGCACTCGGGTCTTGAGACACTCGCCCAGGCCGCCTATGAGCTGCTGGGTCTGCAGAGCTACTTCACAGCGGGCGAGCTGGAGGTCAAGGCTTGGACTATCCCCGTAGGTGCAAAGGCTCCGCAAGCTGCAGGCGTCATCCACTCTGACTTCGAGCGCGGTTTCATAAAAGCAGAGGTTGCGAGCTACGACGATTACGTGACGCTCGGTGGTGAGGCGGGCTGCAAGGCGGCTGGCAAGCTGAGGATGGAGGGCAAGGAATACGTTGTGCAGGATGGTGACGTGATGCACTTCCGCTTTAATGTGTAAGCTGGGCCCACAAAAAGCCATCCAGCTCAAACGAAGTGCCCCGGAGAGGAGGACATCCTCTCCGGGGCACTTTGGACAAAGCTCATTCTGACGAGCAACTTACCATTCTGGCTCGTAGTAGACTTCCTCCGGCTCATACTCCGGTTCTGGCTCAATATACACCGGCTCTTCAGGTTCATACACTGGCTCTGGGGCTGGAGCGGGTTCCGGCTCTGGTTCGGGTTCCGGTTCCGGTTCTGGGGCTGGAGCGGGCTCTTCTGACGTGTTCGTCTGGTGCTCAGACTCTTTCGTGCCCTCACGCTTGTGCGGTTGTCCGGCCGCTGCCGCCGCGGCCGCCTTCTCTCCGGCTTCACCGACACCCGCCGCTACGCCTGCCGTCGAATCGAACTCTCCATCCCCATAGGGCGGGAGGCCTTTGTTCACGCGATTCATCATCTTGTTCCACTCAGACTTGATGCAGACCTCGTACCAGCCGTCGCCTAGCTCTACGCCCTCGGTGGGCTCCATTCCTGTCATGATGTCCTTGTCGACATCGATGGACTGCATCTGACCAGCAAGGTCAAGGATGTAGGAGAGCTCCATGTCTGTGGTCACGCAGTCGGCCATCCGTGTGATGGTCGCGACGATGGTGGCAGGGTCACTGCGCATGACCTTCTTTATGATTTCAGAAAAGATCATACGTTGGTTTGCAGCACGATAGAGGTCACCATCGCCATACTCGTCGTAGCCATGACGACAACGGCAGAGTAGCGCTGCCTCTAGGCCGTTGAGTTTTTGCTTGCCAGCCGGCAGGTTGAGACCGGTGTACTCGGGGTCGTACACCTTGACGGGCAGGTCGACCTCGATTCCGCCGATGACATCCACGATTTCGATGAAACGGTCGAGGTCCACCTCGGCATAGTGCGATATGGGCACTCCCGCGAACTCCGAGATGACTTCGATGGCGTAAGCTGCGCCGCCGAACGCGTAAGCTGCGTTAATCTTTTGCTGCCCGTACTCGTCCATGTCAATGAGGGTATCGCGATGAATCGAGACCATCGTGACCTTGACCTTGGTGGGATCAATGCGACAGAGCATGATGGAGTCGGAGCGATAGGCGTGTTCACTTGAGCCGTAGTTCTCGTCGTCCGCAACACGGCCTTGATCCTTGTCAATTCCGAGAAGCAACAGATAGAAAGGGTCACCCGGCTCGGAGTGCTGGAGCTGGTCGCGAAGGTCGCTCGTAACGTCGTGCGTAAGGCGCTTGTTGATGTCAGAGACGTAGACGGCGACGGCAACACCTACGGCCATTATGACTACGACGAGTACGGCTGCCACGACCTTGAGCATCGACATACGACTCCGTCTACGGCCCGTACGCCGATAACGGTTGACATCGAAGTAACGATTGATCTCATCGGAGTCATTAGCCTTGCGGTGCTTGGACCTCGAAGTCGTTGCCACGATATGAGAGTGTGCGGATTCGCTTTCGCGGTGAATCGCGTCTTCGACGAGTGCGGCGTCTTCCATCTGCTTGAGTTCGTCGGCAGGGTTCCAGAAGTAAGCATCTTCGGTGACGTCGGAGGAAGGAGGGACGGTGAACATCTCTTTCTCTGCGTCTGGTTCGGGCGTCCGATCCGCAGCATCCGAGCTGGTATTCTCGACCCGATGCGTCGAGGGAGCATCAACCTGCGCGTGGTCCACTTTGAAGTGAGCCCCCCGTTGCGGCGCGTCTTCGTTTGAGGTACGGTAATCGTGCAAGAATCTGCCTCCCTATTTTGCCTGAATTCTAATCATACACGCTTGAATTAGAACCCACACAAACCACGTAGAACTGGCAGGGCAATGAAAGAACGTCATAGGGCGCATGGGGGTCAAATGTTAAATACTCATTCGCAGTGATTGACTATATCCTAGCCCAAGACTAGTATTCACCTTACGTTAATTACGTACAAGTGTGTGCATTTGGGAGGAACAGCATGAAGTCTCTGAACACCATAATGCTTGACCGCCGTCATGTCGTTGCGCTCGGGCTGGGGACAG
>CACXDP010000179.1 GCA_902766445.1 uncultured Coriobacteriaceae bacterium | reverse complement strand
CATCCTTCGCCTTAGTGTCATGGATGCGACGGGGACCTTTGACGCGAGCCTTGCGCGGGTCTATTCGGCAGTAATCGTCTTTACGCCGCCCATGTAGGGCACGAGCGCATCGGGCACGGTGATTGTGCCGTCCACATTCTGGTAGTTCTCGATGACAGCCGCCATCGTACGTCCGACAGCAAGGCCGGATCCATTGAGCGTGTGGGCGAAGCGCGTGCCCTTGAACTCAGACGGGTCGCGATACTTGATATTTGCCCGGCGCGCCTGGAAGTCACCGCAGTTCGAGCAGCTTGAAATCTCCTTGTATGCACCGTAGCTGGGCAGCCAGACCTCGATGTCATAGGTCTTTTTGGCAGAGAATCCGATATCACCCGTGCAAAGTGTGACCACACGGTACGGCAGCCCGAGCTTCTGCAACACGAGCTCGGCCTCGGCTGTCATGGATTCGAGCTGGTTCATGGAGTCCTCAGGCTTCGCGAACTTGACCATTTCGACCTTGTCGAACTCGTGGACGCGGATGATGCCGCGCGTATCACGCCCGGCGCTGCCCGCCTCCTCTCGGAAGCACGGCGTGAACGCACAGTACCACAACGGAAGCTTGTCACCGTCCAGCACCTCGTCGCGGTGCAGGTTCGTAAGCTGAACCTCAGCCGTGGGAATGAGGTAGAGGTCGGGATTCACGTGATAGAGATCCTCATCAAACTTCGGCAATTGGCCCGTGCCAAAGAGCGACGCCGCGTTAGTGATGACGGGCGGCCACCACTCCTTGAATCCCGCCTCGTTGTGGCAGTCGATCATGAAGTTGATGAGTGCACGCTCGAGCCTAGCGCCCAGACCACCCAGCACGTAAAAACGAGCACCTGCGAGCTTGACACCGCGGTCGAAGTCGATGATGCCTAGCTCCGGCCCCAAGTCCCAGTGCGCCTTTGCTTCGAAGTCGAACTCGCGGGGCGTACCCCAGCGACGCACCTCGGGATTGTCAGAATCGTCGGTACCATAGGGCACGGACTCGTCGGGGATGTTTGGGATTCCAGCTACGAGGTCATAGAGCCGCTGCTCAACCTCCTTGCGGCGCTCGTTCAGCTCGGCAATAGTGCCCTTGCTGGCAGCGACCTTGGCCTTGGCTTCCTCGGCCTCGTCACGCTTGCCCTCACGCATGAGCTGGCCAATCTGTTTGGACGCGGCATTGCGCTCGGCCTGGAGCCGCTCGACCTCTACAATGGTAGAGCGACGCAACTCGTCGAGCTCAAAGAATTTCTGGCGGTCCCAGTGGGCGTTTTGTCGCGAGGCGCAGGAGGCATCCACTGCGTCGGGATTCTCGCGTACGAATGTTATGTCGAGCATTGGCGACCTTTCTGTATGGCACCTTTCGTGCGGTTGCAGCAGAGCTAAGTATATACTTGTGGACCAAGGTTGTGTGGCAAGACGCAAGTCTGGGAGAAAGGCGCCGCAGGTGGAATCTATCAATGCATTCTTTGGCTGGCTGTTTGGGACCGAAATGGGCGTACTTGCGCTCATGGCGGGCGGCGTCGTTATCTTCCTCGTCCTCTCGTGGCTTCTCGAGAAGGGCACACGAGCGAAATACTACAACCATCAGAAGGCCCCTGACGATTGGGACCTCTTTGACAGCGACGAGGAGTAGCACATCCAGGAGCTGATCCTCGGCATTCCGGAGGTGGGCATGGAAGACGGTCGCAAGATCTTTGCCAGGATTGCAGACGCGCTCAGCAATCGCCGAACAGCTATCATACTTGGCGTATTTGTGTTACTGCTGGTCTTGGCGCGCGCCTTCTCTGACACGCTCGAGGCCATGACAGCTGGTCTCACCGTCGATGCCGTAATGACGGTGGTGATGACCGCAATCGTGATAGTGGGCGCCATTGCGCTCGTCTTCTACTATCGCAGGTACTTCTCGTACTTCAAGGACCACGCCTACGACCCTCCTTTTGGCACGGCGCCTTCAATGCAGGAGCATTACGACAAGTATTACCTGAGTGGCAAGGTACGCCTCAACTCCTTCGGCGAGATGGTACCCGTGGACGAATCGCCAGTACCAACCGCCCCACGCGGCGGCAACACCGCCAAGGACTCACGCGCGGAGGCCGAATCTTCCAAGAGCAGGTCGCAAGGGACGGCCCGACCAAAGGGTCCGTCCAAGAGCAGCAACAAGGGCGGCACCAAACGCAAGGTCTTCGCCGCGCCAAAGGCAGGTCGTGCGCTTGACACGCAGGTCGAAGTCGGGCCACAGCTCCGGGCAGACGGTAGCCTGCCCACCCCCCGCGAACTCTTTGATGCGATGGGCGCCTACGTCATAGGCCAGGAGGACGCGCGACGTACGCTGGCCGTCGCCGTCTACAACCACTACAAGCGTACATTAGCTAACTGGCAGCCCGCCGACGAAGTCGAGATCACCAAGTCAAACATCATGCTTCTCGGTCCCACGGGTACAGGAAAGACCCTCATGGTGCAAACCCTTGCACGCATCCTAGACGTGCCTCTCGCCATCGCCGACGCTACCACCCTCACTGACGCCGGCTACGTCGGAGAGGACGTGGAGTCCGTCCTCGCGCGCCTCATACAGCAGGCAAAGAGCCCAGAGGCAGCCGAGCTAGGCATCGTCTACATCGACGAAATCGACAAGATCGCACGCAGCGCAAACGCCAACGACTCCGCCTCGCACGGCGACCCGTCAGGCGAGGGCGTGCAGGAGGCCCTGCTCAAGCTGCTCGAAGGGTCAGAGACCTCGGTGCCACCACTCGGCGGCCGCACGAACCTCTTTCAAAAGAACACCCAGCTCAACACGACGAACATCCTCTTCATCTGCGGCGGTGCGTTCGTGGGACTCGACGAGATCGTACGCAAGCGTCTGACAAATCACGGTGTCGGCTTCGCTGCGCCGAGAAACGACAGCGTCACGCTCAGCGACGACAACGTATTGTCACAGGTCGAACCGCAGGACCTTTACCGCTTCGGACTTATTCCCGAACTGGTAGGGCGCATCCCCGTGATCACCTACACCAAAGCTCTCACCGCGGACGCGATGGTGCGCATCCTTACCGAGCCGCGAAATGCGCTCGTGCGCCAATACCAAGAACTATTCGCTTTTGACGGCATCGAGCTGGTTTTTGAGGATAAGGCGTTACGCACCATCGGCGAAACGGCACTCGAGCGTCAGACTGGCGCACGCGGGCTGCGCTCCATCTGCGAGTCCATCCTGCGTGACTCGATGTTTGAGCTGCCAGGGACGACCGAGGTTCATCGCGTCGTCGTGACACCCGACCTTGCAGTTCGCTACGAGTAGAGCGACTCGCCGCAATCGATCGATCCAACCAGAAGCCCTCAAAGGCCCGCTTGCCCAGACAATCGACCTGGGGGCCCTTTGTCGAGCAAAACGGGGCTCAGAGCGGCTCTGAGGCATTTGCGCAGGTAAACACCCACGTTTCCTCGATGGCGTGCTCTAATCGCTTCCCACAACCGGAGCCCGTGTCCCACTGGTGGGGAAACCACACCAACAAAAGCGCAGGTAGAGGGGCATGAAATCGGGTGCGGTTTCATCGACCGACGAACAATGGGCTAAACTGCGGTGCCTCTGACCTCTGCTTTTGCGGGGCGGTCTCGTCCCCCACAGGCAAATCGCACCGCAAAAACCGGCTACCTAACTAGTTTCACTTCATATTTTGCCTGATAATCTGAGGATGTAAACGGGCACATTATCCCATAGGTAGCCGGTTTTTGCGGTGCTGAAACGTCGTGGTGGCCGTACACGGCCTTGTTACAGTCGTCCAATGAGAGAACCGCCGGCGTCCGTCGCGTGCACAACATCCCCTTGCGCGACCATGACATCTTCGGTCATCTCAGCCGAGACAGGTGTCGGCATACCTCCCGCGAGCATGGTAGCGGCAAGCCCAAACGAAAGCCCACTCAACGCGCTAGAGCGGAACCCCCCATACACATACATTTATACTGTTTTGCATCATGCACCTCGCAACCGGAACCTAACGTAAAGCACTTTGCGATAGCATCCACGCGGCTGCCTTGTGCTGCCCCTCAAGTCCGAAGCCCAAAGAATGCGTTATCGGGTTGCGCGCCCACCAGCGCGCAACCCGCCTACAGCGCGGCCACGAAGCGAGCGAGAGCGGCACGGCCCGGTTCGTCCCACTTAAAGACGCCCGCGTCCTCGAGCACCGCGGCAAACACATGGCCGATCTCATCGTGCGTGAGCCGTCCGGCATCAAGCTCCGCCTCCAGGCGCGGCGGCAGGATGGCCAAGCCCATGACCTCTATCAAGCCGATGTTCTCCTTCTTTACATGCCACTTGTCCTCGTGCGGGTGAAAGACGCCCAACGGGTGCTCGTCGCTCGTCACGTTGCAACGAAGCGCAAGGTCTAGCTCATAGGCATCACCATGCCGACGACAGATGGGCGTCACCGTGTTGTGTGGCGTACCGTCCGGGCCGCGCGAAACCACGCCAACCTCAGGCGCATCCCAAACGCGCCAGAGGCCGAGCACGTGGCAGGCCGCATCCACCAACGCAGCGCGATCGGTTGACCGAAGCCGCAATACTGTGAGAGGCCAACGAAGCACGCACGCCTCGACCCGTGGAAACGCCGACATGGAGAAAGCGTCCAGTTCCTCAGCCCGCACCATGGGGAACTCCTGATGCCCACCCTGGAAGTGGTCATGTGAGAGAATCGATCCGCCCACAATGGGAAGGTCGGCATTCGAGCCGATGAAGTAATGAGGAAAGAGGTCCACGAAGTCGAGCAGGCAATCCAGAGCCGCACGGTCCACATGCATGGGCCGATGCTCCGCGCTCATCGCGATGCAGTGCTCCTCGAAGTAGGCGTAGGGACTGTACTGGAAGCCCCAGCGTTCTCCACCCAACTCGATGGGGACGATGCGCAAGTTCTGCCGTGCGGGATGAGTGCCATGTGCATCGGCTGCGGGACGACCTGCGTAGCCCTCGTTCTCCATGCACAGCTGGCACGCCGGGTACTTCTCCCCCGCGGGTGCCGCACCAGCCGCAGCAATGTCACGTGGATCTTTCTCGGGCTTGGACTTGTTGATGGTGATCTCAAGCTCGCCCCAGCGTGTGTCGGTCTGCCATTTGACGTTGCGAGCGATGGCCGACTCGCGTACGTAGCCCACGTCACAGCATAGCCGATAGAACCAGTCGGTGGCAGCCATGGAACCACCCGTTGCAGTCAAGGCGGCAAATCGCTCTGCCACCTCAGAAGGACGGGGCATTATCGCTCCCATGACGCGCATCATGATGCGGTCGCGCCCCGTGACCGAGTCCTCCGCCATGCCCGCAGACACACCCGCCTCGGCAAGCAGCGCGAGGTCGGCTTCGAAATCGTAACCCGCCGAAACGCCACAAGCCTCCGAGCATGGCCCAGTGGCACCTACGCACTCCAAGATACGGTTGTACGCCCAAACACGATCCACCTCAGACACAATGCCTCGTGACACGGCATATGACACGAGACGTGATGCGGCACTGCCGATGCCATTCCTTACAGCCATGAGAACCGCGCCCCCTCATGGTCGATGCCGTATACGCCGCACGCACCATCGCCAAAGACCGCATTCATCCCGGCGCTGAACTTCTCGACCCCATCGAGCGGCACGAACGCCTGAATGGTCCCACCGAAGCCACCGCCATGCACGCGCACGGCACCACGACCGCACAACAGGCTCTCGGCCAGCGCAATGGCAAGCATGGAGGGCTGTTCAGCCGACCCCCCGATGCTGACGTTCTGCAGGTACATCGCCGAGCTCTCGCCACTCTCACGCGTGAGGGCAAGGAACACATCCATATCGCCGACTCGCAGGGCTTTGAAACGCCGCTCCACCAGATACTCCTCTTGGAAATAGTGCAGGGCGCGCAGAATTGCACGATCGCCGAGCTTCTGACGCAGGCGCGGCATCGCCTTAAGCAGCTCCTGCGCGCTCGTCTGGCTCAATACTTCGACGCCCAGCTCGCGCGCCACCGCCTGCATCTCGGCGGGAACAGCCGCATAGTCGTCGGTGTTTGCTGCATGATCAGCCCCCACGGCCACGATGCACACTGCGTAACCCGCTTGCTCGAAGTCGAAGTCGATGGGATGTGCCACGAGCGTCCCCGGCACCGAGAAATCCATGTGCTGGATGCCGCCCAAGGCTACGGACGCTTGGTCCATGAGACCGCAGGGCTTGCCGAACCACTCGCGTTCGCAGCGCTGCGCCATCATGGCAAGCTCGTCAGCAGGTAGCGCGCCGTCGGCCCAAAGAGCGTTCATCGCTTGTGCGAGCGTCAGCTCAAAGGCCGCCGAGCTCGAGAGGCCCGACCCACCGAGCACCTCGCTCGCGCAGGCCATGTCAAAACCCACAGCCGCGATGCCGCGCTCGACGAAGAGCGCCGCCATACCACGAACCAGGGCTGCCGTAGTGGCACGTTCGTCTGCCCTCGGCACAAGGTCATCGAGCGCAACCTCCACCTCACCGAAGCCCAGCGAATCGAGGCGGATTGAGCTGCCACCACTGAGCCGTGCCATGGCATACACCGCCCGATCGACGGCGCCCGCGATGACGTGGCCACCCTCGTGGTCGGTATGATTGCCTGCGATTTCGGTGCGACCAGGCGCGACGACCAGCAGCGTCGGCATCGCCCCATATCGCCCCTCGAACGTTTGTGCAAGTTCCGCCTGCAATGCGCTCGTCCCTGTCGTGTGTGCTCCCATGCGTCCTCCTCCGTCGCAAGCGCCATCAACGCCTCAACGGTACCACGGCACATGGTTCCAGAAACGGACTTCCCGGTGAATGCGCGATACACCGCATCAGCGATCCCCGATCCCCAAACGCGCTTCTCTCCAAGCTACACACGGTTTCTCTTTATTATCCTTATATAGCATATTCTGAAAGGATATCGGACCAAATTTCAGTCCCAAGAGAAACCGTGTGTAGCTTGGGGAAGCAAGGTGACGGTCAGGAGGGATGCGGGAAGAAGTTACGCCTGCGACTTCTCGCGAAGGCGTCGGGCAACGCGATGCAAGTGATTCTGGGCCGCCGCCATGGCAGTTTCGCGACAGTAGTCGGACTGCGCATCGGGACAGCCCAGCCTACGGAAAGGCGTACATTCGGGCAAGAAAGGACAGGTCCGGCAGCAATCCTCCACCTCATACGAGCGCTTAAGCTCGTCGAAGCGCGCCCGATTCGTCACGCCATCCCACACGTCACCAAAGCGGTTCTCATCAAAGAGGTGCTCGCAGTTCTGCAGCTGGCCTCCCGGCTCAATGACCGCACAGCGATCCATGCTATCAGCCATGCAGTAGTTGAGCGGGAATGAGCTCTTATTTCGCTTGCGCTCGCCAAGGAGTCCGAAGGAGTCCACCAAATCCTCGACCTCTTGCACCGCATGCATCAGATTCGGAGCTACGGCCTCTCTTCGCACCTGAAAGAGCTGCGCAAAATAAAGACGCACGTTTGGAAGATCTCCAAGCTCCCTGTGCATGTCTTCCACAAAGGCGGTGAGTCCGTCGAGGTTGTGCGCGTCGTAGTTGCAGCGCAGCTGTATCTTGACGCCCCGCTCGGCCAAAAGGCGGATCCCGCGCATCGCCGCATCGTAGTTGTGCAGACGCGGATTCAGGTAACGCTTGCGCTCCTCATAGGCCGCGCGATCACCATCCAGCGAGACTTGGGCCTTTTTGAGCCGCCACAAATCCCTCATCCGGTCCGCCAACCCTGGCGTCACGAGGCTCGCATTCGTCGTGATGGACGACGTAAACTCCACGCCACGTTCTTCAAGCGTCCTGCAGATGAAGTCGATGCGCGGCACAGCCACGAGCGGCTCCCCGCCGAACCACTTCAGGCGAATGGGACCATCCCCTCGCGTGCGCTCGATGTAGTCCACCGTCGCCAAGGCTGTTTCCTCGGTCATCGTCGCCACGACAAAGTCGTTCTCGAAGCAGTAGGTACACCGAGCATTGCAACCCGTTGTGGGAAAGATTACATAGCTCACGTATCCATCCGCAGGCTTCCGCATAGAGAGCAGCACATTCCGGAGAAACACGTACTCCCCACACTCGTCATAGTCCTCCTCCACGATGCTGCGTTCCTCGGCAAGCGCAAGAAGGCCCTCTCGCTCAAGGGCATCATAGGACGTAGTCGTACTTCGGAGCCCGGAGATCGTATCCCACTCCCGCTCATCAAAAGTGTAGACTTGGCCGGTAAGTGTGTTCCTCAGCAGACGACAATCGTCCTCCTCGCGCACAACGCAGAAACCAGAGAGACGGTAGCGCACACTTCGGCCGAGACTTCTCTCTCGGGCTATCTTGACCACCCGTTCATATCCTTCGTTGATGAGCCGCATTAAACGTCGTCCCCGTCCTGTCCCAATCTGCTTACGCCATCTTCTGCGCACAAAAAACCGACGGCGCCCACATACACCATCGGTTTTCTCCGCCTGTCTTCTTCCATTCGATTAATCGGTGTAAACGTCAACCTGCTTAAAACTCTATCTCCGGACTATGTGAATCGCAGTCCTCCGGACAGGTGCTGCTAGTAATCACGTCAGTAGCCTCGAATTGCACAACCTCAAGCTCGAGTGCCTCGTATGCCTGCATTTAAATCTCCTTCACGACACTATCGCTATCGTCGCCTGTCACCCAGACTATTTGCAACACAAGTGACATGCTACCATATACGTCTCGATTGTCTACCATTTTTTAGAATTCGATTTCGGGAAGGACGATATCACCGTCCTCGTTAACGTAGGCTTCGTTGGGATCGTGGGGGGTCTCGCCGCTGGGCGTCTCGTCTCCCTGCTCCTCATCGTCCTTCTCTTCGGAAGGCTTCACCTCTTCGGAAGGCTTCGTCTCGTCGTCTTTTGAGCCATCCTTGCTCTCGTCAGCCGGCTTCGCCGAAGAGGAGGTGTCGTCTTTGGTCGCCTCCGACTCAGACTTCTCTGTCTTGTTGTCGGTGCTCGAGCTTTCCTTCGCGCCTCCATTTGCACTCGACCCGCCAGACGACTTGCCGCCATCCTTAGTGGTGGTAGTGGTGGTGGTTGTATCGCCCTTGTCGGTTGTCTTGCCAGTGGATTTGTCAGTGGACTTGTCTGACTTGCTGGACTTCGAATCCTTCTTGTCGTCCTTCTTTGACTTGTCGGACTTCGAGTCCTTCTTTGACGTATCCGTGTCAGGTACCTCAATCTCGGGCGTAGCCGTGTCGGGATTTGGGGTTGACTCCTTCGCTGCGGCCCCCGTCCCGCCACCCTGCGTGCCCCCACCAAGCGTCATGGCCAGCACAATTGCCACCACGAGCGCCACCACGCATCCGGCGATAATCGCAATTTTCTTTTTGTCTGTCTCCATGCGGTTCTCCTCTCAAAAAGGAGCCCTACAAGGCTCCATCATCGACAAGGCGAAGTGTAGCACGACGATACCAGCAGAACTTGGAGGGCATACACAAGCACAGTTGGCACACGCAAGGCTGAAGCCGACGTAAGAAACCGTCCTAAGGCCTAGCCCCTCTTGACGTATTGCAAACTTACCATCGTAAGGTCGTCGAACTGCTCGGCATCGCCCACGAAGTCGCTTACCCCAGAGAGAACGCGCTTCGTCATGTCTTCGGCATTTCCATCCGACTCGTCGTTAAGCACCGCGAGCAGCCGCTCGACGCCAAACTGCTCCTCCTCGGCGTTTGTCGCCTCGACGATACCGTCGGTGTTGACAAAGACGCGTGCACCAGGCTCCAACTCGAGCTCATACTCCTTGTACGGTATGCCAGCTATGCCGCCCAACACGAAGCCATGCGGGTCCTTCATACGCTCGTATGGACCTCCGGCAGCCGCCACCATCGGGTATTCGTGCCCGGCGTTGGCGCAGCGCAACTTGCCGGTAGAAATCTCCAGGATGCCGAGCCACACCGTGACGAACATGTCTTCTCGGTTGTTCGCGCAGATGGTATCGTTTGCGGACTCCATGATTTCCCTAGGCGACTTGCCAACCTGGGCAAGATTCGCGAGCAGAATCATCGATGCCATCATAAAGAGCGTCGCAGGAATCCCCTTGCCCGAGACGTCCGCGATAAAGACGCACAGGTGGTCTTCGTCCACGAGGAAGTAGTCGTAGAAGTCTCCGCCCACCTCGCGCGCGGGCAACGTCGTGGCATGGATATCGAACTCGTCCCTCTCCGGGAATGCAGGAAAGATGTTTGGCAGCATGTCAGCCTGGATGCGCGTGGCAAGTTTCAGCTCCGTGCTGATGCGCTCCCTCTCGGCCGTAGCCCGCGTCAGGTTCTCCACATGCTTGCAGACCTGCTCCTCCATACGGTCAATGGACTGGGCGAGGGTCCCTATCTCGGTCTTGCTCCGTATCGTGTCGGCAAGCCTCGTCTCGCTGGGCACGTTCTCTACCGCAAAGCGACTCGCCTCGTCGGCCATCAGGCTCATCGGATGCAGGAGCATCCGATGCAGATACAATCCCTGACCCACGAGCACGAGCACAGCATAGACGACAAGCGCCACCGAAACGGTGCCCGTATACTTGCGTCGCGCGGAGGCCAAGACGTCCATCTGCCGTTGGACGCAGAGGATGCCTACGGTCTGGCCGCTCGTATCCCTGAGCGGACGCATGGCGGTGATATGGGGATCGGTCTCGATGTAGCCCTTGTCACGGATGACCAGCTCCTCGACCGAATCACCCTCCCAGAGCTGCGGTACTTCTGGGCATATTCCTCATTGGTCGTCTCGCGCAAATAGCCGAATTCGTAGAGGTCATACGGGCTGTTTTCGTTGATGGTGGAAAAGAGGAAGCGGATGTGCTGGTAGTCCGAGATGTCGGGCTCGATGACGTAGACGAACGTCGCGCCGGAGGAGTTGCAAAGCCGGCTCAGGTTCTCCCAGGCGACCTCATACTCCTCACCCTCGCCGCCACTCGCCCAATAGGCGTCCATGCGGTCCGAATCCACGTAATATGCCGCCGTGTCAGCCGTGCGGAAAGCCCCATCGGCGTATTGGGCAAGCAAAGCGTCCGTGAACACCTTGTACCCAATGGCGTTGATCACGACTGCGAACACCGCCAAGAGGAGCACGATGCCGCACAGGCTCCTAAAGACGATGCTCTCGCTCGGGCGCTTCATACGGCGCCTACTCGATCGTGAGGATGTCCAGGAACTTCGTGAACGCAAAGAGGTCCATGATGGGCTCCCTGACGTTGCGGACGACCATCCGACCCCGGCGGCTCATGGTCTTTTGGAGCGAGAGCAGCACGCGCAGTCCGGCCGAGGAGAGGTACTCCAGGCCACCGAAGTCGAGCACCAGCTCGGTCACTCCCGGCAGGACCTCCCTCAGCTCGTCCTCCAGGTCCAGATACGAGACCGCGTCGAGCCTGCCCTCGAGGCTAATCTCGGCCCTTCCGTCCGTGACGTCCTTTCGTATGCGCAGCATGCCGTCTGGCACCCCCTCAGTCCAATGCCAATGCGTATTGCGTATATTACACGTTTCTGCGGCGGATGGCATGTGGGTCGTCCCGACGGCACATCACGTCGTGACGTCCAGGCGCTGGCGCTCCACGAGTTCGGCAAAAAACCCGCCACGCGCCAGCAGCTCCTCGTAGCTGCCCTCTTCTATGACCCTGCCCCCCTCGAGCACGAGTATGCGGTCGCAATGGCGAATCGTCGAAAGGCGATGGGCGATGACCACTCTGGTGCATCCCATCCGTGCGAGCGCATCTGACACGTGCCGCTGCGTCTTGTTGTCCAAGGCGCTGGTCGCCTCGTCAAAGAGCAATATGCTCGGCTTCGGCGCGATGGCCCGCGCGATCATCAGACGCTGACGCTGTCCACCCGAGATGCCGCCATGTCCCTCGGATATGATGGTGTCCATGCCCATGGGCATGGCCCTGATGTCATCGGCGATTCCGGCCGTCTCCGCAGCCTCCCACGCTTCGTCGACGGTGAGCCATGGTGCAGACATCACGATGTTTGAGTATATATCTCCCTGAAACAACCCGCTCGACTGCATTACCGAGCCAATCCTTCGGCGCAACGACCCGAGGTCGAGACGGGCCATGTCCCTTCCGTCGTAGTATATGACACCGCGCTCAGGCTTCTCGAAGCCCAGCAACAACCTCATGAGCGTCGACTTGCCGCACCCGGTCTTGCCCACTATCGCCACGTACTCCCCAGCGCGTATCTTTAGCGAGAGGTCGCGCAGGACGTACGGGCCCGACTCGTCGTAGCGAAAGTCGACATGCTCCAGTCCCACCCCGCCAAAGAGCCTCGTCACGACTTCCTTGCCGCCCGCGCTCTCGGGCTCGGCCTTGAGGAAGGGCTCCGCCATCTCCAGTATCGGTCGTATCTCTGCTGCGGTGAGAGCGGTGCCCGACAGGTTCATGAACGCACCCATGACGGCCCCATAGGCGGCGGTAAAGGCGAAGTACGACGACGGGTCCACCCCGGTCCTCGCGGCCAAGACATACAGCACGATACCCGAGACCAAGCTGATCGCGGTGCTCAGCACGCCGTTGACCTTTATGAAGAGTGGCGGGTTGTAAGTCAGCTGCGCGCCCTGCGCGTAGAGGTCGAGCCACCGGGCAAAGAACCTCTTCTCCGCCCCGGCAAGCTTAATCTTTTCCACGCCCGAGATCATCGCATACGACATGCCGGACTCGCTGGCCGCGAGCTCGCGCTGCCGCCTGCTGATCCTCGTCTTTGCGAGGGTCGTGGAGGCGCCGATGACGACCGTCGCCAGGATGGTCACGAGCGCTGGCACCACCAGCGCCGGCGCGAAGCGAAATATCTGCGTGACGTAGAGCAGCGAGGTCACAGACGACAGGCCGGCGCTCATCACCATGCCCAGGAGCAGGGAGCAGAGCTGGTTCACCGACATCGCGCGACTCTTCAGCTCACCGGCGCTGTACTGTCGAAAGAAGCCCGCCGGCAGCGACATGAGGCGCATCATCATGGACGCCTGGACGCCCAGCGAGGTCTTTGCCTCCACCCGACCCATGATGAGCCCCTGCGCGCTGCTGATGAGCTGCGACGACAGCGACACGCAGAGGATGCAGACGCCGATGCCCACGAGGGCGCTCGTCCGCCCGCTCGCCAGCACCGGCCCCGTCAGGGCCTTGGTGATGCGCGGCATGAGCATGCCCACGAGCGTGACCGCAAGCGTAATCCCCGCGACGAACACGACGTCTGAGAGGGACACGCAGCGCTTCATATAGAGCAGCAGGTCGGGGATGCCGATGGGCCGCATGGGCAGCGGGCTGTAGAAGCAGTACGCGTCTTCCTCGATGCCCTCCGCCGTCCTGGCCCCAATCCTCACGCGCTCGCCCGTCCGCTCGTCATCGTAGTAGTAGCCGCCCAACGCGCCGGGGAGGAGGGCGACGGGCTCGCCGCCCTCCTTGAGGAAGCCGAGGAGGGGGCCGTACGAGTCCTTGTACCAGCCACGCGTGAGCCGCACCGACCTGCGCATGATGCCGTGGGGCCGCAGACAGAGGTCGAGACGGTCTTCCATGTCCTTCACGTCCTCAGGTGCCTCCGTCGGCCTGCAGTGATAGTACTTGACGATCCTGTCGAGGGCGTGCTTCGTCACGATGCGATGGTCTCGGACGCTGGTCGCCCTCCGCTCGCCGAGCACGACTCCGGCCACGCGGTCGAACGCGTCCTCCAGTGCCTGCTGGTCGGCCTCGTGGCGTTCCGCGATCTGATCGCCAAACACTCCCATCAGCGCCACCCCCTACTCACTCGACACAAGGTCGGCGTATGCGCCGCGGAGCCGCATGAGCTCCTCGTGCGTTCCGCGCTCCACCACCTTGCCCCCGTCGAGCACGATGATCTGGTCGCAGTCCCTTACCGCAGACAGACGATGGGCGATGACGATGCAGGTCGCGCCTCGCGCGGCGATGGCCTCCACCACCTCGTGCTCCGTCTGTGCGTCCAAGGCGCTGGTCGCCTCGTCCAAGATGAGAATCGCCGGGTCCAGAGCGAGCGCGCGGGCAATCTCGAGGCGCTGCCTCTGCCCACCGGAGAGACTTCTGCCGCCGCTCTCCAGCTTGTGCTGGTATCCGCCTGGCAGGGCAACGATATCGTCGTGCAGACCGGCGTCGCGCGCCGCCAAGTTCACTTCGAAGTCCAGTATGGTCTCGTCCCACATCCGGATGTTGTCGGCGACCGTCCCCTCAAAAATAGTGATGTCCTGGTCCACCACCGCCAGCGCGGCGACCATGGCCTCGTGCGAGTACGCCTCGCGGGGTCGCCCGTCAAAGAGTATCTCGCCGGACCACGGCCGGTAGAGTCCCGAGACGAGCTTGGAGACAGTGGACTTCCCGCATCCCGAGGCCCCGACCAGCGCTATCCGCTCGCCCCGCCTAGCATGGAGCGAGAGGTCGCTGATGATGGGCCTGTCGAGTCGGGAGTACCCGAAGGTCACGCCGCGCAACTCGACCTCCCCCCTGAGCTCGCGAACCGTCCCGTCGCCCGCGTCGGCCACCGCGAAGACCTCGTCCTCCGGATACTCCATCACGTCCTCCACGCGCTCCATCTGCGTGCGCATCTCCTGGATGGTCTGCCCCGCTTCCACGAGCGTCATGGCCGGCGACATGAACGATCCGAGGAAGCCCTGGAACATCATCACCGATCCGAGCGTGAACTTGCCCTGCATCGCGAGGTACACACCGAGCAGCAACACCACGTAGTTGCTAAGCGAAGTCAGAAAAGACGGTATCATGCCGACGAACTGATCCGTGCGTCTGGCCTTTACGGTCTGCGCGTTCACGGACGCCTGGTATCCCGCCCACTTGCGAAAGAACCCCCCCTCCGCGCCGCTCGCCTTGATGGTCTCGATCATGTCGATTCCCATCGCGGTGGTCGCCTCGAGCATGCCGGCGTCGCGCATCTGCACGCGCGCGACGTTCATGCGGCGGACGGAGACCAGGCGCGAAATGGCCACGTTTGCCAGCAGGGTGGCTAGCCCGACTGCCGTGAAGAGCACGCTCTGCCTGACCATGAGCACCAGGTAAAACACCATCATCACGGTATTGAGCAGGAGCGGCGCGAACGTCTTTACCAGCGTCCCCGAGATGGAGGCGTTGAGCCCCAGCCGCGACTGCACGTCGCCCACGAGCCTCTGGGAAAAGAACTGCATGGGCATGTGCATGACCTTCCACATGTAGGACGTGCTGCCGACGACAGACATCTTGCCGTCTATCCTCAACGACAGGATGGCCTGTGCCCATGCCACGACGAGCTGGATGAGCGCAAGGACCGCGAGCAGCAAGGCGAAGGGGTAAAGCCAGCCGGGGTTGAGCCCGGTGAGGATCCTGTCCAGGTATACGCGTGACGTGACTGAGTTCACGATGCCAAAGAGGTACGAGATCGCCGTCGTCAGCACCACGAATGCGATGGCAGGTCCCGTCCCCACGAGACGCTTCCTGGCAAAGGCCAGCATGCTCTTGGGTCTGCCGCTCGGCTCGAAGCCCTCCGAGGGGACCGGGATAATGACGACGCCGGAGAAGCTCCTGTCAAACTGCTCCTGCGACACCTTCACCACGCCCCGCGCCGGGTCGTTGATGAAGGCCGTATCGCCCCTAAAGCCGTCGAGCACGACGAAGTGGTTGTGGTTCCAGTGGACGATGCAGGGGTACTGACCTTTCTCGCGAATGGTCTCGGGCGAGCGGCGATAGGCCTTGACGTCAAAACCGTAGTGCTCCGCCGCCAGATAGATGTTCTTTGCCGTCGAGCCGTCGCGGGAGACGCCGCAGTCGATGCGCACCTGCTCGAGCGGCACCCACTTGCCGTAGTACGCCATGAGCATGGCAAGCGCCGCGGCCCCGCACTCCAACTCCTCGAGCTGCATCACGACCGGTACCTTGGCGACTCCCCTCGTGCGTGTAGGCCTCACCCGCCTCCTCGCCATGGTATCACCTGCTCTCAAACAAGAACTCGATGGGGGCGACGGTCTCTACGACCACGATCGCGTCGTACCTGCCATCCGGAAGGTCGACGTCGGCGTAGCCCAGGGTCCTGCCATACTCGTCCGCCTCGGTGGAGTCGATGACGAACTCCGAGGACGCAACCCTCACCAGCATGCCGGCCTTGATGGACTCCGCGTTCAGGGTGACGACCTCCGCCTCGCCTGCCTCGACAACGGCCTTGCCGTCCACCGTCGTCTCCAGCGTGCCCACCGTGGACCACGCGAGCAGGCCGACCAAGGCCAAGGCAACGGCCACGAACACCACCCAGGCGCCCGGGCTCGACACGTGCAGGTAGTCCGAGAGCTCCTGCGGGGAAGAGATCCTCTCGCGATATTCCTCTGCCGACGACATCTGCTTCTGCGTCGCCACGTCGGTTACCTCCGTTCGCCCCTCTGCGCAGTCAGGCCCCTCACAGCTTCCCCAGGCTGCGCAGCAGCTTGTCCTTGCGGTCCTTCCAGCCGCCCCTGTAGTACTCGCACGCGACCATGTCCTTCGCGAGGTAGTCCGTGCCATCGTCCATCACCGCAAAGGCCCTGCAGCCGCCGCAGCACTGCGTACGCCACTCGCACGCAGCGCAGTCAGGGTTACGCGCCATGAAGTCGCTCACGCGGAGATCTGCGATGTCCATGTAGAGGGACTTGGAGTCCAGAATCTCCTCGAGCGGGGTCCCCAGCATGTTGGGAAACATTTCCTCGATGGGGCCTCCGACCATCGACATGCAGGGCAGCACGTTGCCCTTGGGACTGACGTACATCTCGCGACGCACGTGGCCACACATGAGGACCCGTGCGAAGCTCCCCTCGTCGGTGTGCTTCTCTAGGAAGGAGCCGAACTCGTCCCGCTGACGGCTGTAGTCAAAGAATCCCTCGAGCTCCAGCGAGATAGGCACCCCGTCTTCGAAGAAGTGCGGGATGTACTCCAGGAACGCCTCGTAGGCCTCTCCTTGCGTGAGGTAGTGCTCGGGCTGGTCAAGCCACTCACCCTGCGGTGTGGCGCTGCCCACCTTGAGCAAGCGGCAGCCGAGCGACGCCAGGAGATTGACCGTCTCGCGCAGGACGCCAACGTTCTCGCGACAGATCACCATGGTCGCCGTAGTGGGCACGCCCCGCTCCCGGCAGCGGCCCATGGCGTCCACCACGGCCCGCTCCGCGCCTGGCACGCCGCGCATCCAGTCGTGCCAGCCGACCCCGTCGAAGCTGAACAGGATGGCCGGCCGCATGCCACGTGCTTCCAGCCCATCGAGGAAATTATCTGTGACGAGCAGGCCGTTGGTAAAGATGCTGGTCACGATCATGCCTCGTCGCAGAATCTCGTCCACCAGCTCCCAGAAGTCCGTCCGGATCAGAGGCTCCCCACCCGTCAGGCTGAGGCACTGGATGCCGCAGCGCTCGAAGGCGTCGAGCATCGCCATGAGCTGGTCCCAGCTCGGCTCGCCCTGGGCGGCGTGCGGTGCGGACATGAAGCAGTGCCTACAGCGAAAGTTGCACCGGCCTGTAATGGACCAGTGTACGGACTCCTTGAAGCGTGCCGGGTAAAGGCGGTACTCCTGCTCGGGGCGCAGCCGCTGGCCCGGAGGACAGCGGCGGATGATGCCCTCCCGCTCCCAGCGGTCGTAGCAGGCACGCTGCCCGTCGCCGAGCTCGTCCCAGCGCACCTCGGTCTGGCCGTCGCACGCCCTGATGAGCTCCCACTCCCATCCGTAGAAGAACTCCGTGCGTCGCCGCGCACGATGCCGCAGCGCGTAGGGCAGGAGTTTCCAGCCGCGCAACGACCACCATGGCAGGAGCACGTAATATCGAGTATCGGTGGCATCCGCCGCGGCGCCCATGTGACGACCCCCTACGAACCACAGGTTCTCCCGAGATGCATCCATCCTAGCACTATGTCCCGCACGAAACGAGGGAGGCGGTGACACAGATAGTTGTGCCGCAGCCGATACGGCGTTGCCGTCTGCGGACCCGCGACACACTCCCTTGACAGAATCGCCATGGAGGGGGCAACATAAGTCCAGAGTGATGCGGCGCTGGCGCGACGCAGGAAAGCCCACAGAGAGGAGAGGCAGGCATGGCGGATCTGAGCAAGAAGGTACAGGAGGCACTGCTCGCGGCGACCACCGCAGAGGAGGCCACGGCGGCGCTCGCGGAGGATGGTATCCAGCTCAGCGAGGCAGAGGCGGAGAAGGCTCTGAACGAGGCGAGGACACGCGCAGCGAGGGCGAACGCAGGGGAGGGCGACGCCGAGCTATCCCCCGACGAACTCGCTGCCGTTGCGGGCGGCGGGGACCTCGACTGGCTCACGCAGGGCTGCGCGGCCACGGTGGAACCGGGCAGCTGGTGCTGGTCCGACGACGCCTGCTCGGTTGCGGATGTCACGTACGACAACGCGCCGGCAAAGGGCCAGTGCAAGGAGTGCGGAGGGACGCTCTACTATGAGGGCCCATCATGGGCATCGTATCGGTACAGTCGCTGCCGCCGGTGCGGAGCATACCAGAGCTCAGGCACGTCCCCTAACTCCAACACGCAGGTTTCTTTCTACTGATAGCGACCAGGCAATGACAGTCAGGCGGGATGCGGGGCTAGCACTGCCTCGCATCCCGCCCGCGCATAGGAGGATGGTGGGACCCATGGAACTGAGCGAAAAGGCCAGGGAGGCGCTACTGTCCGCAGCCAGCGCGCAGGACGTGGCGGCGACGCTCGCAGCCGAGGGCATCGACGCCGACGACGAGATGGCCAGACGCATATGGAGGGAGGCGTGCGCACGACGCGGCGAGGACGAGCTTTCCGTCGACGAGCTCGCGGCTGTTGGCGGAGGCACGCGTCGCGACTTCGGGAGGGACGGCTGCGCGGCCACGGTGGAGTCGGGAAGCTGGTGCTGGTCCAACGACAGCTGCCACTCATGGGATGTCGTGTACTACAACCACCGCGCCACCTACCCCTGCCCCAAATGCGGCGCGGGCATGGTCCCAAGCAACTCCGACATACGACTGGCCAAGTACCTGGCATGTCCTGGATGCGGGTACTACATGTACAATCCGGCATACGGGCTCTAAAGAAGCCCCAGGCCGCTCAGCAGCTCGTCCTTGCGGGTCTTCCAGCCGCCCCTGTAGTACTCGCAGGTAATCATGTCCTTCGCGAGGTAGTTCGTGCTTCCGTCCCTCACCGCGACGGCACGGCAGCCACCGCAGCATTGCGTGCGCCACTCGCACGCGGCACAATCGGGGTTGTGCGCCATGAAGTCGCTCACACGGAGGTTCGTGATGTCCATGTACAGCGACCCGTCGTCCAGAATCTGCTCCAGCGGCACCTCGAGCATGTTTGGGAACTTCTCCTCGATGGGGCCTCCGACCATGGACATGCAGGGCAGCACGTTGCCCTTGGGACTGACGTACATCTCTCGGCGCACGTGGCCGCACATGAGGGCCCGTGCGAAGTTCCCCTCGTCCACCCGCTTCTCCTGGGGCGAGCCGATCTCACCCCGCTGACGGTCGTAGGTAAAGAACCCCTCTAGGCCCAGCGTGATGGGTGCCCCGTCCTCGAAGAAGCGCGGTATGTACTCCAGGAACGCCTCGTAGGTCTCCTCCTGCGTGAGGTAGTGCTCGGGCTGGTCGAGCCACTCGCCCTGCGGCGAGGCGTTGCCCACCTTGAGCATGCGACAACCGAGCGACGCCAGTAGGTTGACCGACTCGCGTATGGTGCCGACGCTCTCGCGGCAGATGACCATGGATGCGGTAGTGGGCACCCCCCGCTCCCGGCAGCGCCTCATGGCGTCCACCACAATCCGCTCGGCGCCCGGGACGCCGCGCATCCAGTCGTGCCAGCCAACCCCGTCGAAGCTGAACTGTATGGCCGGCTGCAACCCACGCGCCTCCAGCCCGTCCAGGAACTCGTCCGTGACGAGCAGGCCATTGGAGTAGATGGTCGACACGCACATGCCGCGGCGCAGAATCTCGTCCACCAGCTCCCAGAAGTCCGCCCGCACCATGGGCTCCCCGCCCGTGAGGTTCATGACCTTGATGCCACAGCGCTCGAATGCGTCGAGCATCGCCATGAGCTGATCCCAGCTCGGCTCGCCCTGCGCGGCGTGCGGCGCGGACATGAAGCAGTGCCTGCAGCGGAAGTTGCACCGGCCCGTGATTGACCACTGCACGGATTCTTTGAACCGCACGGGATAGAAGCGGTACTCCTGCTCCGGTCGCAAGCTCTCATCGGGGCCGCAGCGGCGAATGAAGCCGTTTTGCTCCCAGTGGTCGTAGCGAGCCCTCTGCCTGTCGTCAAGTCCGTCCCAGCGCACCTCGGTTCGCCCGTCGCACGCCTCCAAGAGACGAAACACGTCCTCACGGAAGAACTCCGTGTGGGGGTATGACAGATGCTGTATCGCATAGGGTAGAAGCTTCCACCCGCGCAGCGACCACCAAGGCGTGAGGATGTAGTGTCGCGCCTGCCCCCCGCTCGCCACGTCAACCATGCTCGCTCCTCTCCCCTATCGTAAATCGCCGCAAAAGTATAGCCCACGCAGAGCGCGCAGACAACGCCCCGCACGCCGATTGCCCCTTGACAAGACCAAAGGGATTGGGAACCGTCAAATGTGTGTGTTTCATTGACCCAGACGAAAGGAGGCGGACATGGCGGAGCTGAGCGAGAACACGCAGGAGGCGCTGCTCGCATCGGCCACTACGGAGGAGGCCGCCGCAGCGCTCGCGGCCGCAGGAATCGAGGCCACCACCGAGAATGCGGAGAGGGCGTTGCGCGAGGCAAAGGCGCGTGCAAAGGGTGCGGACGAGGAGCTGTCCGTAGACGAGCTCGCGGCCTTCGCGGGCGGCGCGGAACGCGACTGGCTCACGGAGGGCTGCGCGGCCACGGTGGAGGGGGGCAGCTGGTGTTGGTCCGAAGACTCCTGCGCCATGATTGACGTTAGGTACAGCCATGAGCCCAAGAAGCAACGCTGTTGGAAGTGCTGGGGGGTCCTCTATACGCATCGCGAGCCGAAGGGGCTCTTTGCGAAGTGCATCTCGTGCGGAGCAGTATACGAGGCCCTCGGCGATTGATGGGCTTTTCCCAAGCATGAGGCGGGCCATTCGTCGTGCACGCTCGACGAATGGCCCGTTCTGTCGCGATAATTGTCGTCAGGAAGGACGTGGCGATGAGCGAGGACATTCTCATGGGACGCGCGGGTCGGGGACTCCTCGCCGACACTCGAGACGAGATGAGGGGGGCCACGTTCTCTGCCCTGCTGATTGTATGCGCCGCAATGGTGGCCACGCGCCTCGGCATAATCGAAATCATCGCAAACGATGCCATCGCAACGTGCCTTATGGGGATTCTCGTACCCGTGGCCATCGCAGCACTACTCCTGGGATGGCGCCTGGGGTGCGCCTTGGGCTTGATTGGCGGCGTCCTGCTCTATGCGCGTGTCGCGCTGCAACCGTTCAGCGTCACCGAGTACTTTGTGCTCCCGTCAAACTCAATACTGCCCCTTGGCCTCACTGGCCTCGCGCTCGGCCTATCCTTCGCGCGTGTGTCGCACCTAGGCTTAGAGGGCGCACGTAGGCATGCCACCATGGCAGTCTCGTGCGTTCTGGTCTCCTCGCTTGCAAGCCTGCTGTTCTTTGCGCCGTTCATCGTAGCACAGCAGACATCCAGGTCCGTCCTTTTCCTGGGACTCGCACCTCTCCAAGGGGCGGGGGATGCGGTCCTCATGGCTGCCGCAAGTATCGCGTGTGACCTTCTCGTCTTGCGCCTTCGCGACACGAGAGCCCATATCAAACTGAACGTCATCCTTCGCCTGAATATGCTGCTCATGCTCGCGCTCGTGTACGCGCTTGTCTGTGCCCTCGGCTTCAACGTGATTTCCGAGGGAGAGCGGCGGACCGCCCACGAACACATGCGCAGGGAGCTGGAGTTCTTGACGACGCACATTGCGAACGGATGGACGGTGCTCGACGAATTGCAGGGAGACCCCGCATACGAAAGCTTGTCCGACAAGGTCAAATCCGCACTGTCCGACGAGCTGCTCGCCACACACCTCGTGTCGGGCTACGATCTGGAGGACGGCACCGTGGCAATCCTTGTCGGCGATTCCGTTCTCGCGTCCGATAACCCCGCACTAGTTGCGGACGGGTCTTTTGACAAGGCCCTCATGCTGCTCGTGAAAGAAGCGGCACGCGACGGAGCGTTGCACGAGACCATATACCACGCCGACAACCAGCGCCTTGATTTGGCGTATTTGGCGGCCTCACGCATCGGCACGACAGACGCGTACGCCGTCATGGAAATGCCGTATTCCATGGTGTATGAGGACCGTGGCAAGCCGATGCTCTGGATGTCCATCGCCTCGCTTGCCATACTCGGAGTCGTCTTCGTCGCCACGTCGTTCTTGTTGCGAAGGGTCGTGGGCAGTCCGATCGATAGCGTGAACGCCTCACTCGCCGAGATAACCAAGGGGAGGCTCGACACGGTCGTACGCGAGGTAGATGTCGTCGAGTTCGCGATGCTATCGGCGGGCATCAACATCACGGTCGACGCCCTCAAGGGCTGGATCGGCGCGGCGAGGCGCCAGATGGAGGCGGAGCTTGTCACCGCTAAGGCCATACAGGAGGGAATGCTGCCCAGGAGCTTTCCGGCCTTCCCCGGCGTGGAGACCGTGAGCCTCTACGCTTTGATGGATGCTGCCAAGGAGGTGGGCGGCGACTTCTACGACTTCTTTGAGCTGGACGACCACACGGTCGCCTTTCTCGTCGCAGACGTGAGCGGCAAGGGAATACCAGCGGCGCTCTTTATGATGGCCGCAAAGACCGAGATTCAAAACCACCTCTCCTCGGGCATGAGGCCCGCCGATGCCGTAGCCGCGACGAACGTCTACCTGTGCGACAACAACGAGGCGGACATGTTCGTCACGGCGTGGATCGCGACGCTCGACTGGCAGTCCGGACTTCTGACCTACGTCAATGCAGGGCACAACTTCCCGCTGCTGCGACACGGGCGCGGCGGCACCTGGCGTTGGCTGAGCGAGGGCTGCAACTTCGTCCTGGGAGGATTCGACACGATGACGTACGAGCAGAGGACGATGACACTTGTGCCGGGAGACGAGCTCGTCCTCTACACCGACGGCGTAAGCGAGGCGACGAACGCCGAGGTGGAGGAGTACGGCATCGACCGGCTCGAGGCCTTTCTCGCCGACCACCCCGACGAACGCCCGGAGGCCGTCGTGCGCGGCATCCGCGCAAACGTCGCAGCGTGGGCCGAGGGCATCGCGCAGTCGGACGACGTGACGATCTTGGCCGTGGAGTACGGCGTCCCCACCGGATAACTCCTCGAAGCTGCACGCCGATTTCCCCTTGACAGGGGCGCGAGGGGGAAGGCAACATTCACCTAATGTAATACGCCGTGCGGAAGCGGCGCAGGAGTCCCGAACGAGAGGAGAACGGCATGGCAGAGCTGAGCGAGAAGGTAAGGGAAGCTCTGATGGCAGCGACTACCGCACAGGAGGCTGCGACGGCACTGGCAGCGGGCGGCATCGAGGCCACCGAGGAGGAGGCGCAGAAGGCGCTGTCCGAGGTAAAGGCACGTACGAAGGTGGAGGACGAGGAGCTCTCCGCCGACGAGCTCGCGGCAGTCGCAGGCGGTTCGGACCGCGACTGGCTCACGCAGGGCTGCGCGGCCACGGTGGAACCGGGCAGCTGGTGCTGGTCCAACGACGAATGTTACGCGGCATCCGTGACCTACGACAACCCGCCGACGAGAGTCAAGTGCCCGAACTGCGGAGGGCAACTGTATATGCTCAACCACAATAAATTCTTCGCGACCAGGAAGAAGAAGTGCGCCAAATGCGGGGCCGAATTCTACCATGGCTACGGCGAGTACAACCCGTCCATACGCATAAGCTAACTCGGCCCGCATCCAACGAAGCAATGCCGGAAGGTTCTGCCAGCTGAGCCCAGCTCAGCTGGCAGAACCTTCTGTCTGGCATCCCGTCCTACGCCAATCCCTATTGGTACATATTGCTCGTTTTGCGGGCAACGGCATGCGGGAAACCCGCCGCCGGGCCGACGCTTCGTGAGATGTCGACTTTTGAGAACGTGTGCTGGCCAAGCCGCGAATGGCAACACCAGATACCGTGTGCCACAAATGCGGGCGTCGTGCATGGAATCCTCCCGTGCACGACGCCCGCCCACTTATCTCAGGTGCTGACGACCGGCCCTAAGCCCAAGGAGCCGACCGACCTCCCGGCCGTCCGCTAGTGGGTGCTGCGGTAGGCGACCTCGGCCTGGTGGAAGGCGTAGAGGGCGCACATCGCGTCGTGGCCGCCGTTCCCGGCGTAGGAGTCGACGCCGAGCATGGCGCCCGCGTAGGCGAGGCCGGAGGCGGAGACGGAGAAGCCGCCGTCCGCGTCGCCCGTGACGACGACCTCTTCGCCGAGCTGCCAGGCGCGGATGCCCGGGACGCGCACGCGCCACCGGATCCCGCCGCCGGAGGCCTTGCCGAGCCTGGCCGGCGCGGCGACGTCGACGGCCCTGCCGCCGAGCGTGGCGGAGGCGACGGTGGGCGTGACGCCCTCGGCGACGGTGAGCACGACCTCGAGGGTGGTCTCGGACTCGAGCGAGAGGCTCGCGCTGGCCTTCTCGACGGCCGACCCGCCGACGTCCTTGGACATCACGTAGCCAGCGAGGGCGGCCCTGGCGGCGGCCCCGTCGTAGGGCCCCGCGTAGAACCTGTCCATCTCCGCGTACTGGCCGTCGCCGTCGCCCAGCGACCACCCGTTCGCCGCCGAGAGGAAGGGCTGCACCCAGTGGCCGTAGTCGGCCAGGGCGTGCACCAGCGCGACGGTCTCGCCGTCGTAGGAGGAGGCCACCTTGTCGAAGCCCTCGACGTAGCCCTTGGCCGAAATCGCCTTGCCGGCCTCGAGGGACAGCCCGTCGCCGTAGTGCAGGGTCGCCGTCACGGGCTGGGCCATCTCCACCGAGGAGAGCGGCACCGTGAAGCCGTAGTACCTGCCCGTGGAGTCCGTGTTGTTCGCGTCGAAGGCGACGTCCACGGAACGCGCGTTCCTGCCGCCCACGTCGAAGATGACGTGGCTCTGGGCTCAGTC
This sequence comes from uncultured Coriobacteriaceae bacterium, assembly GCA_902766445.1. Lineage (GTDB taxonomy): Bacteria > Actinomycetota > Coriobacteriia > Coriobacteriales > Atopobiaceae > RUG440. The sequence continues at coordinate 7,848 of CACXDP010000179.1, read as the reverse complement.
GACCCCCGCCCCCTCGGGCAGGTACAGGTAGGCCGTGAGCCCGACCTAGCCGGAGAGCACGAGGCTCTGCTTCATGAACGCGGGCTCGCCTGCCGGGTCGATGGCCACCTCGACCGTGCTCGGCTCCTCGGCGGTGCCGACGCCGGTGTAGATGCTTTCGTTGTAGACGTAGTAGTAGTAGGACACCGTGTGCGTGCCCGCCTCGGTCGCCATGGGCGGCGTGTCGTAGAATCCCGGTTGGGCGGGGCTGGCCGTGAGGTACGTGTACTCCGTGGCGTCGTCCACCTTGTAGTAGACGCCCGAGACCGGATTGCCCCATTGCTCGCCCGAGAAGCTCACCAGCTGCTGCGGCTCGCCGCTGTACACCAGGCCCGCCGCGGGCGTCGCCGTGACGGCCAGCGGGACGCTTCTTATGGCGAAGGGCTTCTCTATGGTCACGGTCTTCTCGACTTGCCACTGGCTGGTCTCCCTGAGGTCCACGTTGAGCCTCGCCACGTACTCGCCGGGGTACTCGGGCGCGGTATGCGTCCAATCTTCGCCGCTGTAGTACTTGATGTCGCCAGTGTATGCGGTCACCGGGACCGAGGCGGAGTCATTATATCCCGGCAGCCACTCGTCACCGAAGGCGATCGTCGCCGCATGCCGCTCCCCGTCGTAGTCCGCGTCCTCGGCGTTGAGGGTGACCGTGTGCGCATCCTTGCCGAAGGGGCAGCCCTCGTTGGCGCACTTCGCCACGGCGATCGATGGGTCGTCGGGATCCACGCTCAGGCTCCAGTCGTGCTCATGCTGCAGGATCGCGGCCTCGCCGTTCTGAAGCCCGATGCAGAGGGCGTTCCCCGTACTGTCATTCTTCGCCACGTCAGAGAAGAAGACGTCCACAGGGTCGGCATCCGGATTGTGCGTAGACCACCCGTCCGAGATGGCCACCATGTCCCCCAAAGCGTGGGTCACGCCGATACGCGTGCCCTCGCGCAGCGCCTCGCACACCCCTATGGGCTTAGCGCTGTTTTCCAGATACACGTTGCGCGCGGTCGCGACGCTGTACTTCGTGTTGTCACTGATGACGGTCGCGTCGTACACGTAGAGCATAGACTTCTTGTAGCCTGATTCCTCGACAACCGCACCACTCACTTGCACGGCACCATTCGCAGACCTGCAGCCCGTGATGCTGCCGCCATGCATGTGCAGCGTGCCGCCCTCACAGAGCCATATGGCCGCGGCATGTTGAGTATGCCTGTGAGGGACACGATGGTCGCCGTGAGCATCACAAAGAAGATGGGCTTACCCATGCCCCGCAAACGCTTGCGCGCGTAGGCGACGGTGTCGGGCTTCGACCCTCCCGGCTTAAAGGCATCCGAGCGTTCAAACATGAGCGCGATGCCCGTATAGCGCAACTCGAACTCCTCCATCGTGATGCGCAACTCGCCACCGGAGGGGTCGTTGATGTAGGCATATCTTCCCCTGAAACCGTCAACAACCACGAAGTGGCCGTGATTCCAGTGCGCGATGCAGGGGAACGACCCGTCCCTGCGCAGCGCCTCGGCGTTCCCGCGCACGCCTTTGGCCGAAAGCCCATACGAGCGCGCCGCGCGCAGGATATTCTTTGCCTTGGAGCCGCCACGCGAAACACCGCAGCTGACGCGAACCTTTTCGAGTGGCTCCCAGCGGCCATAGTATGCGAGAATCATAGCCAAGCAGGCGGCGCCGCACTCCAGCGCCTCCATCTGCATGACCTGCGGCACCTTCGCGATTCCCCTCGGTATAGCGACTACCTGTCCAGAACGAGTGTGATGGGGGCGACGCGATCGGTGGTGATGGCGACGGAGAGCGGCACACCCTCAATGAAGTCATAGTCGCCGTCGCCCTTGAGCACCACGAGGTAGGTCCAGTCCTCTCGCATGACGGCATCCGTAAGATAGTCGCGCCCCAGCAGCTCGGAAACCTCCTCACGGCTATAGGGGGTCACGTCAACCCCGGCGACCTCCATCTGTTCGTTGCCCACGTATGCCATATTTCCCGGGCGTACGCGCGCGACGTCGGAGGGGGCAAGGAAACAGCGGATGCTGTCGCGGTCTCGCACGGCCGTAGCAGACACCCTCGTGGATACTGAGCCAAAGACGCCCCATGCGAGGAGGCCCACCAGCAATGCGATGGCGGCGGCGAGGAGCATCCAGACGCCCGGGCGGCCACCTGAACGTACCGGTCAAGGTCGTCGGGGTTTCGCAGCTGTGCGGAAGGCTTGCCCGCAGACTGCCTGGCGCGATTCACGAGCATGGCCTACTCTCCCGCCTTCGCGAGGCCCGCCGCAGCAATCGCGGCGTCGGCCACCTCGCGCACAGCCGCCTCTCCGATGTGCTTGTGGAAGTAGCAGCAACGCGTGTCGGGGATGAGGTAGTCGCCATCATCGGTGATGCCTTGCACCATGCAGCCGCCGCAGCAGACGGGCAGATACTCGCACGCGGCGCATTCGGGATTTCGCGCCAAGAGGTCGGCAATCTTGGTCTGCACCACGTCGAAGTAGTATCCCTTGAGTGTGAGCTCACCCAAATGGTGCTCCAGCACGCTGGGGAAGCGCTCCCCCAGCGCCGTGTCGGAGAAGCCCATGCAAGGTGCCAGCCTCCCTTCGGGTCCGATATAGATGTTGTAGCGCATGCTCTCGCAGTAGGGAATCTTGCTCCAGTCCGAGTCGGGGCGTGCGTGGTGCACGTAGCTCACCTTGTAGTCCGTCTCGCCCTTCTTGCAGCTGAAATAGCCGTCAAGCTCGATATCGAGCGGCATGCCATCTGCGAAATAATCCGTGATGTAGGCACTGTAGACCTCCCACGCCTCGTCCTCACTGAGAGCGTACTCCTCGGCGTAGCGTTTCCACACGCCCAGCTCCTGCGGTGCGTTGAGCCGCAGCGCGCGCACGTCGTAGGAAGCCAGATAGTTGGCTGTCGCGCGAAGGGAGTCTTTGTTGCCCCGATGGATGCACATGGCGACGATGACGGGAAGACCGCGATCACGAAGCAAGCGGAACGCGGCGTCCGCCTGCTCCTCCGCTCCGGGGACGCCACGCAGCCAGTCGTGGTGTCCCAGCCCATCGAAGCTCAGTTGGTACGTCGGATACTGATGATACCTCTCGAGCATGTCGAGGGTGTCGGCCGTAAGCAACGACGCGTTGGTGAAGAGGACGCCGATATCGATGCCGCGTTCCGAGAGTGCCTTGACGATCTCCTCGAAGTCTTTGCGTGTCAGCGGCTCCCCGCCCGTGATGTCCGTGCGCTTGATGCCACACATAGCCATCTCGTCCACGATGCGTAGACAGTCATCGAGCGGCAGCTGTGGGTGATGCGCGTCGGGCGCCGACACAAGGCAGTGGCGACAGTTGAAGTTGCACTTGCCTGTGATGGACCAATGAACGTTCTCCGCATAGCACGAGGGATAGACGTGATATCGCTGCCAGGGCTTGAGCGGTTCCATGGGCTCGACCGACTCTTCCATGCCCTCATGCGCGAGCAGTTCGCGGATGACTCTTTGTCCCCTCTCACTGAATGCATCAATGTCCACGCCCTCCTCGCCGTTGCAATAAAGCAGCTCGAGGAACGGTTCCTTGGACAGGAAATTCGGCCTATCGTGCTTCGTTTCGCCATACTGTGCCTGTAGCGCAAAGGGCGAGCGCCCCCATCCCCTGAACGCCCAAGGCTCTTTGAGTCGGTAGTACATATGTCTCCTTCGCGCGTCTGGATGGCAATGGACGCTATCATATCAGAGCGGATAAACCTTCTTTGAGATTGTCAGGTAGAACTTTGCAGGGTCTGGGCGTCCACCACGCCATTTAATCTTCGCGCAGGTCGCGGTCACGCATGTGCCGATCACATAGACCCTGCCGACCCTACTTCGCGCGAGCCTCTCGCCCGCAAAGAGCGCGCCCCCGATGAGCTCATGCCGCCCATCGGAAAGGCCCAATCGAACGAGCTCGCACATCATTCTGTGCACCTCGGGTCGCCCCATGAAGTCGGGTGTCGGATCGCCGCCGTATTCCTCTAGGTAGAAGGGCAAGGAGACGGTGTCGCCCACGCTGCCGTCCGGCATGAGGTCAAGCTGCAGCCCCGCGACCCTCCCCAACGCCAGCAGACGCGAGCACGTCTCCAGCATCGCGTCGTCATACGCGTCGAAGCCAATCGCACCGAAACCTCGCGCGAGGACGGAGGGGTCACGCGAGGCCTCGAGTCGCACCCGCTCGTCGAGCAGCAGCTCCATACGAGCGGGTGCATCCACCCGCCCCGGAAAGACGGCCGCGTAGAAGGGGTCCCACCCTTCGGGCAGCCTGTCCCACATGCGCTGATACGTCAGCGCATACGCGGGAATCCCAATTGCCTCAAAGAACCCCCTCACGTCATCGGGTCTCCCGTCGTGCTTGCAGTGGATACCTGCGCTCTGCCCGTCCGCCGCGATCGCGTCAAGCTCAAAGAAGAGATCGAGGCCCGCAGACCCACGCGCCACGAGCCAGTCCACCGCACGCTGGGCCGTGTCCTGTCCCTTGGCCGAGATGCGGGCACCCGACCTGAGCGCACCTCCATAGCCGCCCACCAGCACGTCATAAGTCGGCGCTCCCCGCAATGGAAACTCGAGGAGCGCCGAGGGCCATGTCCTGTCCACTATGAAATTTGCGTAGGCCGCGGTCAGTCGCCCGGGCCCTTCGCCAAGAAGCGCCTCACCCCTGCCCCCATCAGAGATTCTTTCCCACGCCCGCTCCAGCGTGACCATGCGCGCCTTTGTCTGCACGAGCCTCGCCTCCGTCTCGACAGGGTGGCAAATGTGGGCCGGTAAAGCCAGTGCTTAAAATCCGTCGGGATGCCGAAAAACCGGGGCGCATTTATATTTTGAGAAACAGGCGGAGTCCTCGCCAGTGTCAGCATGCATCAAGACGGTCAGGCAGCTGTATATTTCCATACACCATTTGGGCAGATCCATCTTTTCTTGTTTGGTGTGATACGCGAAGTCACACGCGTAGTCCTCCCAGCAGAGGCCACCTGCGACCTCGTCCAGTTCCTCCTCATCGACGTCCTCGAGACTGTCAGCCCGAGCGCGCTCGAGCTCCGCAACGGAAATCTGATAGCCAAGCTCCGCAGCCGCCTTACACATGGCGTCACCATCGCTCGTCGCATCCTTTGCCTCTACGATGCGTTCGATGGCTTCTTCGTACTTGGCTCGCAACGACTCGTCTGCCTCCATGTCCGCCTTGAAGCGCATCATCTCCGCACTGACCGCCATAATTGTTCTCCTCTTAGCGGTATGAATAGATAAGCGTGTTCTATCATATTACCGTGATATCCTCAGTGGAACTGCCATTCACGATTCTGTCAGCTGAAGTGATTTCGCGACAAACGGGGATAGCACGACAGTACCGCCGACTCTGTTGGTTGTTCCGTGAGTAGTTCTACAACACAGCTACCGACATATGCCCATTTCTAGTGAAGGGGCGCAGCGAACCCCGCTGCGTTCTATACTGTGACGCGCTCAACAACGAAAGGACCTATACCGATGGAATCCGACGCGAGCATCTCGTACGAAGAATACCTAGAGCGTTACGACAGCCTCACCTATACGAACGTAGGGGTGAGCATGCTCCCCCTGTTGCGTCAGGGGAAGGACTTGTTTACCGTGCGTCGCAAGGGCCCGGAGCGCTGCGAGCGCGGCGATGTGGTGCTCTTTCGTCGCCCCCCAAGCTCGTACGTCCTGCATCGGGTGATCGAGGTGCGACCCGACGACTACGTGATCATGGGCGACAACTGCGTCAATCAGGAGCGTGGTGTTCGCGACGAAGACATCCTCGGCGTCATGACGGACTTCGTACGTGACGGGAGGCAGCACGAGGTGTCGGAGCCAGGATACCGGGCTTACACGTTCCTCGTACTCCACACCATCAGGCCACGCGTGTTTTGCAAGCTGGCGAAGGGGCGGCTGAAACGCCTGCTCAAAGGGAAGCTGAGCAAGAGGCGGGCTCGCGCATGAGGAACTCCACGATTCGCTGGCTCCTCGTCGTCCCCGGCAAGCATAAGCTGCTCGTTCTTGCGCTCATCATTACGCACGCCCTCCTCGGGGCTTCCGGCGTGGTATACGCGCTGTTCTTGCGCCAAGTAGTGGACACGGCGGTTGACGGCGATCGCGCAGGCTTCTGGCAGGCCGTACTCTCAGTGGCACTACTCATGCTGGCACAAATGACCTTGCGCGCCATCGTACGCTGGATCACCGAACTCGCCAAATCCAATTTCGAGAACGCCTTCAAGGCACGGCTCTCGCGTACGCTTCTCCACGGAGACTACCTGCGCGTGAGTGCCGTTCACTCCGCCGAGTGGCTCAACCGCCTGACCAACGACACGGTAGTCGTGGCCAACGGTTACACGGACATCGTTCCGGGGCTTGCCGAGATGGTGGTGAAGCTCGTAGGCGCCCTTATCATGATCATCGCGCTGCAACCACAGTTCGCCGGCGTCCTCATTCCTGGCGGAACGCTGCTCATTATCTTTACCTGGCTTTTTCGCAAGCTGCTCAAGCGAATGCACAAAGACGTGCAAGAGGCTGACGGCAGGCTGCGCATCCTCCTCCAGGAGTGCATGGGGAGCCTGCTCGTAGTTCGCTCATTCGCCGTAGAGGAACAAGAGCAAGGCCGTGTGGAGGATCTCATGCGCGAGCACAAGGCCGCGCGCATGCGCAGAAACTACTTCACCAACGTATGTAACATCGGATTCGCTGCAGCCATGAACGGCATGTACCTGCTGGGCATAGCGTGGTGCGGCTATGGCATCCTAGAGGGGACCATTACCTTCGGTACGCTGACAGCCATCACCCAGCTCATCTCCCAGATTCAGATGCCCTTGGCCAACGTGACCGGCTACGTACCCCGTTACTTCGCAATGATCGCCAGTGCCGAGCGACTCATGGAGGCAGAGTCCTTCGAGAGTGAGTCGACGCCCCCCAAGCCCCTCTCGGAGTTGGAGACGTTCTACCGCAAAGATCTCGCAGCCATAGGCCTGCGCGGCGCGAGCTTCTCGTACCTCCCGGCCTCATCAGGCGCGGACGAGGCGGACAAGGACGAAATGCCCATCGTTCTCGACGGTCTCTCCCTTGAGATCGGTCAAGGAGAGTATGTGGCCTTCACCGGTCACAGCGGCTGCGGCAAATCGACCGCGCTCAAGCTCTTGATGTGCGTCTACCAGCCGGACGACGGCGAGCGCTACTACGTGCGCAGAGACGGCGAGCGGGCGCCCCTGCTCGCAAAGCATCGCCGGTTGTTTGCCTACGTGCCACAGGGCAACGCGCTCATGAGCGGCACCATTCGCGAGGTCGTGACCATGGCAACGCCAGAGGCCGCGCACGACGAAGAGCGGCTGACCCACGCGCTGCGCGTTGCCTGTGCTGAGGAGTTCGTGAATGAGCTCGAGGACGGGCCCGATACCTTGCTGGGCGAGCGGGGATGCGGCCTCTCTGAGGGCCAGATGCAGCGTCTTGCAATCGCGCGGGCGGTATTTTGCGGAAGCCCAATCCTGCTGCTCGACGAAGCCACAAGCGCCCTCGACGCGGCGACGGAGAGGCAAGTCCTGCAGAATTTACGCGCCATGACGAGCAAGACCGTCGTCATCGTCACACACCGACCGGCCGCCCTTGACATCTGCGACCGAGTGCTAGCCTTTACAGAGAACGGCATCGAGGGGTGACGGAAAGCTGATAAGGGAACCGTTCCCCGATTTCCCCCAACACGGGGTACATGCTCGTCAGCACATGAAAAAATCCTCGTAAGCTCTCTGCCTGCGAGGATTTCGTCTTTTAGTGGTGCGGGCGAAAGGACTTGAACCTTCACGGGGT